>DASTAI010000315.1:0-10721 GCA_035712865.1 Solirubrobacterales bacterium | reverse complement strand
ACCCGGGGCAGGACGTCGAGGTCGATCGACTTGAGCAGGAAGCCACTGGCACCCGCACGTAACGCCTGCAGCTGAGCCGGCTCGTCAGCGTTGGCCGCGAGCATGATGACCTTGGTCTTCGGAGAGATTCTGAGCATCTCCCGCATCGCGTCGCTGCCACTTCGATCGGGGAGCGCAAGCTCGATCAGGACCCAGTCCGGCCGTTGATCCCGGACCACCTCGATCCCCGTCGATGCATCCGGGGCCTCGCCGACGAGCTCGACGTCGCTTTCGGCGGCGAGCCGCATGCGCAGTGCATGGCGGAAGAGGCGATCCCCATCGACGATCGCGACGGTGAGCGCTGGGGATGATCTCGATGGGCCAATCACTTCGAGATCGAGAAAACTTAGTACCCCGGGGGGCCAGCGCCGTGGGCAACTCCAAACCCTCTCGGCGGGGTACGAATACCCCCCTGCAACGCCCCGAGCAGGATTCGAACCTGCGGCCTACTCCTTAGGAGGGAGTCGCTCAATCCAGCTGAGCTATCGGGGCGGGGTGCTGGGGTTCGCTCCACGCCTGGAATCGCCGGGTCGGGGGCGTCCGCCAACGGGATCCAGCGTATCGGCGGAATCGGAGTTGCTGCCCATTTCTGCCCATTCGAGGGCACGATCGAACTCCGTGCAGGCTGCGGCGCTGGCCATGAGCATCAGCCAGGCACGACGCGAGAGTAGCCCCCGGGCACGGCATGTCAAGCAGCCGGTAGGTCGGCGCGGCAGACGATGCCCATCAGCACGCCGTCCGGAGTAGTGACAATCGCGAAGTTCAGGCCGCGGCCCTCAAGTCGCTCGCGGAGCTTCTCGATGGAGGTATCAGCGCGGATCGTCGAGGGGCCGGCCTCCATCACCTGCTCCGTCGTCCCATCGCCTTCAAGGGCAGCGCGCCGCAGCCGCCCGAGGAGCACCTCGTCGTCATCGAGCACGAGCGCGAAGCCATAGCGCGAGGCCTCGACCTCAACCCGGACGCGATCGAGCGGATCGTGGAGCCGGCAGCGAACGAAATCGTCGCGGAGCAGGTCAACGGCTCGTGTCTCGCTGGCCTTCTCGCCCTCGCGCGGCAGGCCCCGGGCCAGGTAGTCGACCTTGCTCGACGCGTAGTCATAGACCCGCTCGAAGCCGAGCGAAGCCAGCCGCGCCGCGGCCCGCGGGCTCATGTCGCAGAGGTAATCCCAGCAGTAGACGACGACCGGTCGGGTTTCGTCGAGCTTGGCAGCCGAGTTGGCGTCGAGCTCCTTCAGGGGGATGTTGATCGCGCCGGGTAGGTGCTCCTCGGCGTACTCCTCGGCCGGCAGCACCTCAACCAGCTGGGCGTCTTGATCGAGAAGCCGGCGCAGACCCTGGTAGTCGATCCGCTCGAACATCAACGGGCCCGCCGGAGGGCTGCGCGGATCCAGGCCTCCTCCTCAATCCCCTCGGAGGCGATCAACTCGCTCTGCTGCGGAAGGAAGGCAGCGTAGTTGGGGCAGCCCTCGAAGTAGAGGAGTTGGATCTTCATGCTGAGGTATCGGGTCGTCGCGTGCAGGTTAGTGTCCACGCATGCCTCGACTGCGACGCCCACTGCCACTCTCACTGGCGCTGGGAGCCCTGGCGCTGAGCGTGTTCGGACCGTCCTCCGCGGTCGCTGCACAGGCGCACACGGCCGCCGCGAGCGACTCGGCCCTGATCAGCCCCTGTGACATCGGCGCCGGCCCGCGGTTTCGCTGCGGCCGCATCACCGTGCCGGCGGTTCGCGGAGAGCCGAGCCTGGGAGAGCAGTCGATCTTCTTTGCGGTCCGCCCGCGCGATCAGGCCAAGAAGCCGCCGCTCGGGACGATCTTCGCCGTCGAGGGTGGGCCCGGCTACGCCAGCACCGGCTACGACTCGGCGAAGTCCTACCGGGCGGTGTTCCGGCCACTGCTGCGAAGGCGCGACCTCGTGCTGATCGACCAGCGCGGTACCGGGCACTCCCAGGCGGTCAACTGCCCGCAGCTGCAGCGGGGGATGGTCCCGGAGGTGATCGCAACGGCCTCCTGCGCGAACCAGCTCGGTGGGCGCTATCAGGGGTTCACCTCGGCTGAGTCCGCGGCCGACATCGAGGCGGTCCGAAACGCCCTCGGGGTGGGGCCGATCACCCTCTACGGCGACTCCTACGGGACGCTCTTGGCTCAGGCGTACTCGATCCGCTACCCGGCGAGCCTGCGCTCGATGGTGCTCTCCTCCGCCTATCCGGCCGACGACCCGTTCTGGCGGACGATCTACACCTGGGCCATGCGGGCGGTGAAGCTGAGCTGCGCGCGGAACTCGGCCTGCCGGGCCCGTGCCGCCTCTCTCTGCGGCTCGAAGGAGATGCGCTGCGGTTGGAACGCCGAGCAGCGCTTCAAGCACGCCCTCAGCCGGATCCAGCGAACCGGCGGCCCGCTCAACGGCACGATCGCCTACCTCCTCGAGGCTGGGACCTGGGCGCCCAACTCCTATCTCGCCCTGAACCGCGCGGTCATCGAGTACCTGGCGGACGAGCCCGACCGCCTCGAGCGCATCGCGCGGGAGGGGCGGCCCGGTGACGGCGACTTCCACTACTTCTCCACGGGAATGGGCACCGCGGTCGAGTGCAACGACTACCCGGTCGCCTGGGACCGCTCCACCCCCGACTTCGACCAGCGGACCGCCCAGCTCGACCAATCGGTCGCCGCGTTCCCCAAGCGCCGGCTGTTCGCTCCCCTCACCGTGGCGCAGTGGATGACCCTCCCATCGATCGGCTTCACCGGCTGCCTGGCGTGGCCCGCGCCCACTGCGCGCATGCAGCCGCCGGTGCCTCGCGGCGCCACCCAGCCGGCGAACGTGCCGGTCCTGGTGCTCTCGGGAGAGTTCGACGACATCACCACTGTCAGCGAGGCCCGCAAGGTGGCGCGCCAGTACCCGTCTGGCTGGGTCCGGATCGTCCCCAGCAGGGGGCACGCCTCGGATCTGTACTACCCGTACCGCTCGCCGGCGGTCCCTTGGATTCGCCGCTTCGTCGCCAGCCACTAAATCGGGCCAAGGCCTAATAGATCCTGCGTCAACGGCCGATGGGAACCGCATGGGTCGGAGACTCGTCCGCGGTACCTGGGCGGCCGGGATGCTCTCGGTGCTCGCCCTTGCGCTCGCCGCCTGCGGAGGCGGCTCCTCGACGCAGGTGAGCTGTAAGCCCTCGCTCTACCCACACTTCACTCCGGGGACCGGTCCCAACGCCTACACGATGGGGATCCGGATCAACAAGGACAGCGAGGTGGACCAGCTCGGTCACCTGCTCGGGGATCGGATCACCCAGCAGGACGTCTTCGTGATCAACGCCGAGTACCCGGCCTCCAAGCCCGCGGACTGGGAGGCGGCCATGCAGCGCCTCGACGAGAAGTTCCCCTGCAACCGGGTGGTGACGCTCACCGGGCTCGGCCGCCGGGCCGACCAGCCGTCATACGAGTACGCCCTGGTGGGCCATCCCGAGCTCGACGCGGTGCTCGTCGACTGGGAGCCGGATTCCTGGGCCGACACCGGGCGCGGACCGTGGACGGCGCAGCAGGACCGGAACCTCCCGCGCATCGCCGAGCAGCTCCGCGAGCTCTCCGACCGCCTGGAGAGAACGAAGACGGTGATGGGCCTTGTTCCCGACTACATGCCCCGCTGGGACTACGGCCGCACCGCGCGGGTCGTCGCGGAGGCGAACTACGTCCTCGATCCGATCCACAGGGGAATCCAGATCGTCCAGACCCAGCCGAACTGCGGCACGCCGTCGGCCGCCGGCCCGCTGATCGGCCCCCTCACCGGCCAGCTGATCCGCCAGTACCGGGGGATGTTCGGCGTTCCGCTGCGTGTCGGTGCGCCCAAGGACCAGCCGCCGGACATGGATAGCGACCTGCTCCGGCACGTCGGCTTCGAGGTCGCCTTTGACGAGAACCCGAACCCGAAGGCGTCCGAGCCCGTGGAGAGGATCGGGCCCAAGCGAGCGGCGGCCTGCACCGAGCAGGTCCTCAGGGCGGGCGGCGCCGGGGTCCTCTACTGGGCCTCGCCCGCGTCGATCCGGGCGATGCTCGACACCGCGCTCGGCCAGACGCTGCGGGCGCACCTGGCCAGCGCCCAGCGGGCCTACTCGGGCTCCTCGTAGAGGCTCTCGGCGGCGAGTTGCTGCCCCTGGTTGCTCCAGACCTTGACCTCGAGGAAGAGCTCGTCGGGGAAGCCCTTGACGGCGTCGAGCGCGATCAGGGAGAAGCGCTCGTCCGTGACAGGGGTCTGGTCCACGACCTCGGCGTCGAGCTCGGCGGTGGCCGCCTTGGCGCCCGGGATCAGCGGCGTCCCCCAGACGAGCGTGACGTCTGCGCGGCGGTCGCTCTCGCCTCGCCAGCTGCCGATGACCTCCTCGTTCAGGTCGATCATCCAGTCGGGGTTCTGGTCGGCCGTCACGTCCGTGAAGTCGGCGCGGGCCTCGAAGCCCCCGGCCTCGCCTTCCTCACCTTCCGGCGGCCGGACGAAGGAGACGAATCCGAAGTACTCACTCGGTTCGGCCGCGCCCTCGACGGGAGCGACGGCGGGGACGAAGACCCTGCCGCCCCAGGCGCGCTCCGGGAACCAGGTCACCTCAGCGGGAGGGCCGCCGGCCTCGGCGACGTGGGGCTCGCAGGCCTTCGCGAACTCATCGCGCAGTCGCTGCCCCCAGCGGCCGTACGGCAGCCCCTCGACGCTGGCATCGGCGATGAAGCGCGGTATCGGGCGGCGGACCGGCGGCACGGAGGGGTGACCCTACCCGAGCGCCTCGCGCAGCTCCGCCGCCGCTCGCTCCGGAGGGAAGACGTTGAGCTCCACGCCCGTGGACATCTCGAATCCCGCCCTGATGCCGATCCGGGGCGCGATGTCGAAGTGCCAGTGGAACGAGTCCGCATCGCGCGGCGCGGTGATCGTCCAGGCGTTGAACTGCGGGACCGACCCGAAGCGGCCCGCGAGCGCCCGCAGCGCGGCCCGCAGCATGCCGAGGCCCACCTCACCGTCCAGCTCGAAGCTCGGCGCGGAGCTGCGGGGAATGATCCGCAGCTCGAACGGCGAGCGCGAGGCCCACGGGCAGATCAGCAGCGCGTCGTCGTCGATCGCCACCAGGCGTTCGCGTCGCCGCACCTCCTCCGAGGCGATCTCCGCGAGAAGGTCGCCCCCCATCGTCTGCTGGTTGTAGGCGGAGAAGCGCTCGCGCTCCCGGGCCACCGCCGCCGGGACGAACCCGAGGGCGTAGAGCTGCGCGTGGGTGTGCTCGAGTGACGCCCCGGCCTCGCGGCCCTCGTTGACGATCAGCTGGATGTAGGGGGAGCGCTCCGCATGGGCGCGCATCCGCTCCCGCCATCCGGCCACCGCGGCGGCGAGCTCGGAATCGTCGAGCTGGGCGAGCGACGTGTGGTGCACCGGAGAGTTGACGATCACCTCGTGGAAGCCGGTGGCCACGGAGGATCGGAAGAGGTCGGGCTCCCGCCCCCGGGAGGCGGCCCGCAGCGGATCTCCCGCGGCGGCGAAGCCTCCGCCCGCCTCGGAGCCCCCCTCGGGCGCATCCGGCGAATCGTCCTCCCAGGTCTGAGCCAGGGCCGGGTAGAGGTTGGGCACGGCGCGGACCCGCCAGCCGGGGGTGTCCGGCTCGCCGCCGGCCGGGCGGTCGGCCCACGTCTCCGGCGGGGTGCGGTCCTCGCGTCCCTCGTCGAAGGGGCATTTCTCGCGGGCCTCGTCATTCGACTCGTCCGGGGCCGCTTGGAAGTCGAAGGGGCGGTCGGCGCGCGCCGCCGAGAGGATCGTCCGCAGGCCGGTGAGCTGATCGAGCCGGATTTCGGGAGCCGCCTTCCCGTCAGCCATCGAGCGCCTTTCGCATCCGCACATGCTCGATGTTCGCCTCCATGAAGGTTCCTCCCTCGGGGGCGTAGCCATTGGCGGCGTAGAAGGCCTCGGCCCGGCGCTGCGCGTTCAGCAATATCTCCCTGGCGCCCCGATCCCGTGCCTCCCGCTCCGCTCCGGCAAGTAGTCGCGCGCCGACCCCCCTGCGACGCGCGCGCCGGTCGACGACCATCCGCTCCAGCTTCCACTCGCCCTCACCAAGATCCCGCAGGCGGCAGGTCGCGATCACCCGCCTCTCATCGAGCCCGACGATCTGCAGGGATTCCGCGTCGAGGTCGTCGACCTCCTCCTCGGCGTCGACGCCCTGCTCGTCGACGAACACCCGGACCCGCAGGTCCATCGCCGCCTGTACCTCCGCCTCGTCGCGGACAGGGCGAACGGTTACGGTGAGGCGGCAGTCAGCAGTCAACCCGCGGGACTCAGGAGCCGCTGGCGCCGTCGCCCGGTTTGCCGGCGACCGTTTTGCCCGCGTCCGGCTTGGGCCTGGTCAGCTGGGAGAAGGCGTCGATGAACTCGATCGGCAGCGGGAAGACGATCGTGGTGTTCTGGTTCACGCCCATCTCGAGCAGCGTCTGCAGGTAGCGCAGCTGGAGGGTCGCCGGGTTCCGGGAGATGATGTCGGCGGCGTCGGCGAGCTTCTCCGCGGCCTGGAACTCCCCCTCGGCGTTGATGATCTTCGCCCGCCGCTCACGCTCGGCCTCGGCCTGGCGAGCCATCGCCCGCTGCATCTGCTCGGGGATCTCGACGTCCTTGATCTCGACGGTGCTGACCTTGACTCCCCAGGGCTCGGTCTGCTCGTCGATGATCTTCTGCAGGTCCTCGTTGAGCCGTTCGCGCTCGGCGAGCAGCTGGTCCAGGTCCGCCTTGCCGAGAACCGACCTCAGTGTGGTCTGCGCGATCTGCGAGGTGGCGAGTAGGAAGTTCTCGACCTCGACGATCGCGTCATTCGGGTCGATCACCCGGAAGTAGGCGACCGCGTTGACGCGGGCCGGGACGTTGTCGCGGGTGATCACCTCCTGCGGCGGGATGTTGAGCGTCACGGTCCGCAGGTCGACCCGGACCATCCGGTCGATCACCGGGATCAGCAGGATCAGGCCGGGGCCCTTCTGTGCGATCAGCCGGCCGAGGCGGAAGATCACGCCGCGCTCGTACTCCCTCAGGACCCGAATCGAGGAGCCGAGGAAGATCAGCACGAAGAACGCGATGACGACGACGATTCCGATCGCTACGGCCATGTCTGTCAGGCCCCTTTCTCGACGGTCGCGGGGTCTCGGTCGGCGACGGGCTCGACCTCGAGGGTCAGGCCGTCCACCGCCTTCACCCGGACTCTATTGCCTGGCCCGATCTGGCCAGAGGAAGTCGCCCGCGCCCTCCAAAGGGCGCCCTGGATGAAGATCTGACCGTCCGGATTGAGCGGCTCACGCACCTCGCCGACTGCCCCGACGAGCTCCTCGGAGCCGGTTCGCACCGGCTCGTCCCGGTGCGCCGCGATCGCCTTGCGCGAGGCGAAGACGACGAAGCCGGCCAGGATGACCCCGGCCACGACGATCGCCGCCACCGGAACATCGTGCCCGGCGTCCCGCCAGGCGAACCCGGCCCCGACGAGTGCCGCGACCCCGAGCAGTCCGGCCACGGTGGTGGGTGCGTGGGCTTCGGCGATGAAGAGCAGCAGCGCCAGTGCGAGCAGTGCGATCGCCAGGGCTTCCATAGGACCATTATCCGCCTGTGGTGGCGCGGGCGTGGGGGAGCAGTCGTTCGACCACCAGGACGTCACGCCACTCGCCGTCCAGCCGGCCGTGGCGGAGGTGGAGCCCGACCTCGCGAAAACCGCACCGGCGGGTGAGTCGGCGGCTCGCCTCGTTGCTCACGAACACCTTGCCGAGCAGCTTGTGAAAGCCGCCCTGGTCGGCCAGCGTCGCCAGCTCCTCACAGAGGTCCGTGCCGATCCCCGATCCGCGCGAGGCGACCTCGACGTAGACGCTGCACTCCAGGATTCCCGAGTAACAGGCGCGCTCGCTGTACGGGGTCGTCCAGGCAGCTCCGACGACACGTCCATCGACCTCCGCGACCAGAGCCGGAAGTGCTTCCCGTCCGGTCAGGCCCTTGAAATCGGTGGGTGAGCGCAGTTCGGTTTCGAAGGTGGCCTCTCGACCCGCGATGCCCTCGTTGTAGATGGAGGCGATCGCACCGAGGTCTTCGGGCTTCACGGCCCGGAGCAGCATGGTCACACCCCTAGCCGGCGTAGCGATTCACGTCCGCGACCAGGTCCGCCTCGTTGGCGTAGACGCCCGGATGCGTGAACACCTGCTTCCCGGAGCGGTCATAGAAGGTCGTGGTGGGGAATGCCTGGGGCGGGCCGCCGAGGTCCTGGGCGATCTTCAGGTCGGGATCGCCGTAGGACGGATACGGCAGCGGCAGCTCGGAGAGGAAGGTCTCGGCCGACCCGCTCGAGTCGTTCGAGTTGACCCCGAGAAAGGCGATCTCGCCGCCGCGCTTCTGCGCCAGGGTCTGGAACCAGGGGAACTCGAAGCGGCAGGGGCCGCACCAGGAGGCCCACTTGTTGACCACCACCGGGGTGCCGCTCAGCTGGCTGAGCCGCGCGTCGAAGGCATCACTGCCGCCGTCGAGGATCTGATTCGCCTGGTTGCGGATCTCGGCGAGCTGGGGGGGCGCCCCGGGGATCGGCGCCTTTGCCTGCTGCTCGGTGATCCGGGAGTCCGGATTTCCGCTGCTCGAGCCGCCGCAGCCGGCGATTGCGACCGCCGTGAGAGCCGCCAGCGCAAGGAGAACACGTGTGCGGGAGACGAGGTTCACAACCAGGGAATACGAGTCGACGATCAAGAGTGCTTTAATTCCTATCGGTCCATCAAGTTCCTGGACCCAGGGAGAGCCCGGGGCGGAAAGCCGTTTTCGGGTGTCCCCCGTGATCAGGCCACATGCGCCTCGCCATCTTTGCGATTGGCGGGGAGCGGCGGATCAGAGAGCCTCAGATGGCTGAAGAGACCAAGGCAGCCGCTAAAGCGGCGAAGGCGCCCACGAGCGCCGACATAGAACGTGCTCGCGAGTTCGCTCGAGAGCCCTTCCTGCTGGAAGGCGAGACCCCGAAGGACCTCGCCGCGGGGACCCCCCGGCGGCGGGCGCTCGATGCTGCCCTGGCCGAGATCGACGAGGGCCGCGAGGCACCGACGATCGAGTGGCGGCGCGACTTCTCGCTCATGCTGGGTCTGGAGCGCCTGCTCTCCGAGGAGACGCCGCACCTCGCCGACGGCGCCGAGCTTTCCGACCATCAGGTCGATGCGCTCTCGGGCACCCTCGCCGCACTGATCACCGACGTCCAGGAGCGGCTCAACGGCCACCCCTGGACCGGCAACGGCAACGGTCGCGGAGCTTCCGGCACGACGGTCGAGTCCGAGGAGAGCGAGGGACAGGGGAACGGCTCCGAGAACGGGGAGGCGTTCGAGAGCGAGGAGGACGAGGAGGACGAGGAGGCCACCGAGGAGGAGGAGGCCGAGGACTGGACCGAGGAGGAGGACGAGGACGTCGTTGAGGAGGCGCCCGACGACCCCGGCGCCAACCGCCGGTTCTGGTTCGAGCACGCCACCGGTTCGGGCAAGACCGTCGCCGCTGTCGGCTTCATCGAGGCCTCTCGGACGGGCGGCATCCTGATCCTCACCCACCGCCGCAACCTGGTCGATCAGTTCATCGGCGAGATCTCGGACCGCGGTTACGCCGACCGTCTCTCGCCGGCCCTCCTCGACGGCGCCGACCATCCCTACGGCCCGGTGACGGTGGAGACCTATCAGTGGTTCGTCCGCAACGCGGGCCGCATCTCGGACGCCTACTGCGTGGTCATCTGCGACGAGGCCCACACCGCCCTCGGCGAGAAGACCTCGGCCTGCATCCGGGCCTGGCCCGGCCCCGTCTTCATCGGCATGACCGCCACCGGCGCGCTGATCGCCCGGCACGTCACCGATCTCTTCCCGACGCAGACATCGCGCTTCGACCTCGCCCAGGCCGCCCGGCGCGGCGTGATCGCGCCGCTGCGCTGCGTCCGGATCCCGCCCGGCCCAGGCGTGCGGACGATCGCGAAGGTGCCGCTGAGAAAGGGCGAGGTGGACCAGGACTTCGACCAGGAGGAGCTCGCCAAGCTGCTCGACCAGACGCCGTTCAACGTGGCGATCGCGGACCTCTACCGCTCGCGCTTCCGGCGCGTGCCGGGCGTCGTCTACACGGCGGGCGTGAAGCACGCGAACAACGTCGCCAGGGCCTTCCAGGACGCCGGGATCAACGCCCGCGCCGTGTCCGGCGAGACGCCCAAGCGCGAGCTGGCTGAGATCCTGGCCGGATTCGAGCGAGGCGAGGTGGACGTGCTCTGTAACGCGATGCTGCTCGCCGAGGGCTGGAACTCGCCCCGGGCGACGATCTGCATGCACCTCGCCCCGACCGCCTCCCGGCGTGTCTACCAACAGCGCGTCGGCCGCGTGACTCGACGCAACCCTGGCAAGGAGGCAGGCCTGGTCATCGACTTCGTTCACCCGGCCACCACCCACGACGAGACGATCGTGACGCTTCACAGCCTGCTCGACCGCGACGTCTACCGGGGCGGCGCCATCGTCGTCGGCCCCGTCCGGCGCGGCCGCGGTCGCCGGGTGCGCGTGGAGAAGCGCGTCGTTCCGGTCTCCGATGACGCGAACCGGCGCCTGCGGGTGCTCGAGCGCGAGCTCTGGCGGATCGCCGTCGAGAACCTCAATCACTCCGAGCAGCACGTCTGGGCGGCCCTGGCCGGGGCCCGCGTCAACCCCTCCGGCTGGC
>DASTAI010000314.1:0-8788 GCA_035712865.1 Solirubrobacterales bacterium | reverse complement strand
GCGGGGAGCAAGTCGCTCCAGGACCTGTTCACGGATCGCAGGGTGCCGCGGTCGCTGCGACACGCGCTCCCGGTCGTCACCTCCGGCGGCCGGATCGTGTGGATCGCCGGCGTCGCGGTCTCGGAGGAGTTCGCCGCCGGGGCGAGTGCGTCGGAGGCCGCGGTGCTGACCGCCGCCCAGGTCCGTGCACCCGGCTGAACCGGAAATAGACTGCGCGCCGTGACGGAGGACGCGATCGGGGAGGTGCTGGTCTCCGAGGAAGACCTGCAGCGCCGGGTCGTGGAGCTCGGGGCGGAGGTGAGCCGCGACTACCAGGGGCGCTTGCCTCTGCTCGTCGCGATCCTGAAGGGGGCGGTGCCCTTCCTGGCCGACCTGATGCGCCACCTGACGGTCGACTGCGAGCTCGACTTCATGGCCGTCTCGAGCTACGGCTCTTCGACCGACTCGTCGGGCGTCGTTCGGATCCTCAAGGACCTGGATGCGCCGATCGCCGACCGCGACGTGCTGATCGTGGAGGACATCATCGACTCGGGTCTCACGCTCCACTACCTGCTGCGCAACCTGCAGGCTCGCGGGCCGAAGTCGATCGAGGTCTGCGCCCTGCTGACTAAGCCGGAGCGGCGCCGGGTTGACCTGCCCGTCCGCTACGTCGGTTTCGAGATCCCGAACCGCTTTGCGATCGGCTATGGCCTGGATTACGAGGAGCGTTATCGCAATCTCTCCTATGTCGCCGCACTGCGTGAAAACCCGCAGGGCCGCTAGCGCCGCGCTGGTACCCTCGGCTTAGATCCGGGACGAATCTTCGGCGTACACCCGGGCAAGGGGCTCTTCAAATTGAGACGTTTCTTTCGCAGCGCTGCGTTTCCAATTCTGATCGTCGTCGTGCTGGCGTTCTTCGCCCAGCGCTTGATCAGTCCGGGGTCGGGGCACGAGACGCCCGACTACAACACCTTCGTCGATCGGATCGACCAGGGGCAGATCGAGTCGGTCACCTGGAACACGAAGGACAACACCCTCAACGTCAAGCAGACCGACGGCACGACCTACGACGAGTCCTATCCGGATTCAGACTCGGCCCAGGCTGAGCTGCTCAACAACCTTCAGCAGCACAACGTCAAGACCGACATCAAGGGCAAGGGCGGCTCGAGCCTGCTCTCGCTCCTCACCTACATCCTCCCGTTCCTCCTCTTCTTCGCCTTCTGGATCTTCCTGATGAACCAGATGCAGGGAGGCGGCTCGCGCGTGATGAGCTTCGGCAAGTCGCGAGCGAAGAGGATGTCGGTGGACGCGCCCAAGATCACCTTCCGCGACGTGGCCGGAGCCGACGAGGCGGTGCAGGAGCTCCAGGAGATCAAGGAGTTCCTCGAGAACCCGAAGAAGTTCCAATCGCTTGGAGCGCGGATCCCGAAGGGCGTGCTGCTCTACGGGCCGCCCGGCACCGGCAAGACGCTGCTCGCCCGCGCGGTCGCCGGCGAGGCCGGCGTACCGTTCTTCTCCATCTCCGGATCCGACTTCGTCGAGATGTTCGTCGGCGTCGGCGCCTCGCGAGTGCGCGACCTCTTCGAGCAGGCCAAGCAGAACTCCCCCTGCATCATCTTCATGGACGAGATCGACGCCGTCGGCCGCCACCGCGGCGCCGGCATGGGCGGCGGCCACGACGAGCGCGAGCAGACGCTCAACCAGCTGCTCGTCGAGATGGACGGCTTCGAGATGAAGGACAACATCATCCTGATCGCCGCCACCAACCGGCCGGACATCCTCGACCCGGCGCTCCTGCGGCCCGGCCGATTCGACCGCCAGATCGTCGTCGACCGTCCCGACCGCAAGGGCCGCAAGCAGATCCTCGAGGTCCACACCCGCGGCAAGCCTCTGGCCCAGAACATCGACCTCGACGCCCTCGCTGGCCAGACCCCGGGATTCACCGGTGCCGACCTCGCCAACCTGATCAACGAGGCCGCCCTGCTCACCGCGCGTGGCAGCAAGCGCGAGATCACGATGATCGAGCTCGAGGAGGGGATCATGCGAGTGATCGCCGGCCCCGAGAAGAAGAGCAGGGTGATGTCGGAGAAGGAGCGACTCGTCACCGCATACCACGAGCTCGGCCACGCGATCGTCGGGCACCTGCTGCCCAACTCGGACCCCGTCCACAAGGTCTCGATCATCAGCCGCGGACAGGCGCTCGGCTACACGATCTCCCTGCCGACCGAGGACAAGTTCCTCACCACCCGCGCGGAGCTCAACGACACGATGGCGATGACCCTGGGCGGGCGCGCCGCCGAGGAGATCGTCTTCGGCGAGATCACCACCGGCGCCTCCAACGACCTCGAGAAGGTGACCGAGACCGCCAAGCAGATGGTGATGCGCTTCGGCATGTCCGAGCGGCTCGGCCCGCGGGTCTTCGGCCACGACCGCTCGCAGCCCTTCCTGGGCCGCGAGTTCTCGGCGGAGCCCGATTACTCGGACGAGGTCGCCCGCGAGATCGACGACGAGGTCCGCCGAATCGTCGAGGACGCGCACCAGACCTCCAAGGAGATCCTCTCCGAGCACCGCGAGCAGCTCGACACGATCTCGCGGATCCTGCTCGAGCGCGAGACGATCGAGGCCGACGAGTTCATCGCGCTGCTCGAGGGCAAGCCCGAGAGCGAGGTCTTCGTGGACGAGGAGGAGGCGAAGCCGCCCGAGGCGCCGGCCGTCGAGGAGAAGGGCACCGCCCGCGAGGGCGCCCGCCCACGCCCGCACCCGCGTCCCGGACTGGCCGGCGGCGGCGCGGACATGCGCGACAACCGCTCGTAGCTGTCCGACCCCGACCACGCTGGCCGCGGGTCCTGTCGCCGCAGGTACCGTCCCATGGACGCGCGAACACGCGCGTCCATGGGCCCCACCTACGGCGCCACCCGCGGAAGGAGCGCCCGAGATACTTCGGAAAATGAGCTCCGCCGCGAAAGCTGCCTTCATTGCCGGTGTTTTGACCGCGATGGTGGTCGGCCTGAGCGCATGTGGCAGCGGCGGCTCAGAGGTCACGCCGAGCGGCAGCCAGAAGGCCGTCGATGAGGCCCAGGCTGCATTTCGACAGCTCCAGGCCTCCGGACTGGACCTGAGCGCCGGGCCGTGCATCTCCGAGAGCCTGCCCGGGCTTCCCGACTGGGTCGCGGACGTCGCTCACGATCCGCGCCAGCCGGTCGACGATGACCCGGCCAACCAGTGCCGGCGCTACCGCTCGGGACAGGCACATCACTTCGTCGAGCTCAACATCGACGGTCAACTGATCCGCGCGGAGTAGCGATGCCCGCGCGGATCATGGGGATCGTCAACGTCACTCCCGATTCGTTCTCGGACGGGGGAGAGTTCCTCGATCCGGAAACCGCCATCGCCCACGGGCGCCGACTGACGGGCGAGGGGGCTGACGTGCTCGACATCGGGGGCGAGTCCACCCGCCCCGGTGCCGACGCCGTCACCGCCGAGGAGGAGCTCGCGCGGGTCGCGCCCGTGATCGAGGCGCTCGCGCGGGACGGCGAACCGGAACTCTCGATCGACACGTCGAAGCTCGCGGTCGCGGAGTCGGCGCTCAGCCTGGGCGCAGCCATGGTCAACGACGTCACCTCCCTGCGCGCCGAGCCGGAGCTCGCCGGTCTCTGTGCGGAACGCCGCTGCGAGGTCGTCCTCATGCACATGCTCGGCGACCCGCGGACGATGCAGGAGAACCCGGTCTATGAGGACGTGGTCGACGACATCAAGGCGTTCCTTGCCGAGCGGATCGAGTTTGCCCTCTCCCAGGGCATCGAGGAGGAGCGAATCTGGATCGACCCGGGTATCGGCTTCGGGAAGACCGTGGAGCACAACCTGGAGCTCCACCGGCGGCTCGGCGAGCTGGCAGAGCTCGGCCGCCCGATCGCGTTCGGCTCCTCTCGGAAGAGCTTCATCGGCAAGCTGACCGGAGCCGGAGTCGATCACCGCCTCGGCGGCACCATCGCCTCCAACGTGATCGCCTACGCGAACGGCGCGAGCATGCTGCGCGTCCACGACGTCGAGCCGATGCGCCAGGGGGTGACGGTGGCGGACGCCGTCATCGGTCGATGAAGTCGCGGATCAGCGAGTTGACGATCTCGGGGCGCTCGTATGGAACCCAGTGGCCGGCCCCCGGCACGATCTCGACGCGCAGGTCGGGAACCCATTCGCTCAGCCCGCGGGTCAGCGAGGGCAACAGGGCGGCGTCGTTCTCGCCCCAGATGACGAGCGTCGGGACCTCGACGGTCTGCGAGGTGATCTTGGCGGCGTACTCCTCGGGCACGCCGCCCGCGGCGACCTGCTCGCCCATGCGGGCCGACCGGTAGTAGTTGAGGCCGCCGCGCAGGGCGCCCGGTTGCGCCCAGGCCTCGTGGTAGACGGCTCGGTCGGCATCGGAGAGACGCGCCTGTGCGCCGCCGATCCGGAGCATGACGTCGTCCATCATCGAGAAGTCGTTTGCGGCCAGCATCTCCTCGGGCTCCGGCGACGGCTTGGAGAGCTCGACCATGTAGTTCACGGCGTCTCGCTGCTTCGGGCTCTCGCGCAGGTCACGGTTCCAGGTGAAGGGTGGAGGGGCATCGATGATCACCAGCCGCTCGAGCATCTCGGGGTACTTGAGGGCGAAGGCCCAGGAGACGATGCCGCCCCAGTCGTGGCCGACCAGCGTCAGCGGTGAGATCTCGAGGTCCCGGATCAGGCCCACCACGTCGCCCAGCAGGTGGCGCATCCGGTAGGCCTCCGGATCCTCCGGCTTGCAGGAGAGGTTGTACCCGCGCAGGTCGGGCGCGTAGACGGCGTGGTCGCGGCCGAGGTCGGCGAGCTGCTCCCTCCAGAGGAACCAGAACTGCGGGAACCCGTGGAGGAACAGGATGGGCTTCCCCTGGCCCCGGCTCACGTAGTGGATGCGGCAGCCCTCGAGATCGGCGAAGTGGTCCTGAAGCTCATCCCCCATCGCGCGACAGCCTTTCACGACACGTAAGACGACCGATTCCCGATCTCCGCACGCCCGGATGACGCGTCTGGCACTTCGCAGCTCTTCGTCCTCGGGCTCGCCTTTGCCACCACCAAAGGCGTCGCCCTGCGTCCTTGATCTGCTCGGCCAGCCGCGCCCCCGGTCGCACGCAGATCGACAATCGATCGTCTACTTTGGCGGCAATGGACGACTCCGCACATCCCTCCGTCGAAGTCGAGATCCGCGGCCTCTCCATATACACGCACCACGGCGTCACCGACGCCGAGCAGGAGGTGGGCCAGCGGCTCGAGTTCGACCTGACCTTCGACGTGCCGGACTGCGACGCGGTGCTCACCGACCGCCTCGACGACACGGTCGACTACTCGGAGGTCTGCGACATCGTCGCCCTGGCCGCGACGGAGCGCAGCTATCGCACGCTCGAGCGCCTCTGCCACGTCGTCGCCGAGCGGCTGATGGAGCGCTTCGACTGCGACTCGGTGCAGGTGCGCGCGGCGAAGCCGGAGCCGCCCGTCCCCTATCCGGTCCAGGAGGCGGCCGTCGAGGTCACCCTCGAGCGCTCGCTCGACCGCGAATCGGACGACGAGGACGGCGTCTGAGGACCGGCTATCTCGGACTCGGCTCGAACGTCGGCGACCGCGAATCCCAGCTGCGCCGGGCGATCGAGGACCTGCGTGGCCGCGACGTCGAGGTCGAGGCCGCCTCCTCGCTGTACGAGACGGAGCCGGTCGGCGAGATCATCGACCAGCCGGATTTCCTCAACGCCGCGATCCGGATCAGGACTGGCCTGGAGCCCGAGGAGCTGCTTGACCTGAGCAAGGCGATCGAGGCGGAGCAAGGCCGCGCTTCCGGTGGACCGCGCCATGGTCCCCGCCCGATCGACATCGACCTCTTGCTGCTGGGCGACCTCGAGCTGGAAACCGACCGCCTCACCCTCCCGCACCCCGAGGTCACCTCGAGGCGTTTCGTCCTGCTCCCCCTGCTCGAGCTCGATCCCGAGCTCCGTCTCCCCGATGGGACCGAGCTCCGAGCGGCGTTGGAGGCGCTCGCCCCGGGCCAACGCGCGGAGAGGGTGGCGCCGCCGCTCTAGCGCCGCAGCCCGTCGAGCCACTCCGCCGGCGCCACCGACGGTGTACGGCCGGGGAAGTCGGGCACGACTCGAACCGCCATCTCGCCCGCGGGGCGACCCTCGATGAAGGGCCGGAGGTCGTCGAAGCTCATCAGCAGGCGGATGCTGGGCGCCAGCTGGTAGTCGGCCGCATTCGGCTCCGGGCCGCCGAGGACCCCTTGGGCGATCCAGCCGTCGATGCGGTCGAGGTCGTCCGGCAGCGAGGAGAGGTCGGCGCGTACCGTGGCGTCGTTCGCGTCGTTCAGGCGGGCAGCCGTCGCCACGAGCGGGCCTCCCGTCTTCACCGCCAGCCCGACGGGGACACCGAGGCGCGCACCCTCGGAGTAGCTCGCCATCGGTGCCCGGTTCTGCTTGAACGCCCACCAGCTGAAACGGCGCGGCTTCTCCTGGAAGACGTCGCCCCAGGCCTCCGCCTCCTCGACCTTCGCCCGCTTCTCGGGATCGGCGGGATAGAGCGCCGGTTCCGGCTGGATGCGGTCGAGCTCACGGCCGATCTCGGTCGAGCGCTGCACCCTTCGGCCCTCGATCTTCAGCGCCGGCACCGTGACCTCGGGGAAGCGCTGTGCCTTGAGGACACCCTTGGAGATCACCGGCATCAGGTCGACTCGCTTGTACGGGATGCCCTTGCGCTCGAGCATGAGCATCGCCGTGCGCGACGGGTGCGAGCCGGGGATCACGTAGAGCTTTGCCTCCGCCATTGCGAGCCATCCTATGTCGGGCCGGTCCCGCCAGGGGTCGCACCCCTGGCGGGACCCGCCCGTGGGCCGCGATAATTCCGCCGATGTTGCTCGCGGTCGACGTCGGGAACACGCAGACCCACATCGGGGCCTTCGATGGCCAGGACCTGTCGAGCGACTGGCGCCTGACGACCCTCCCGAGCGCCACCGCCGACGAGCTCGCGGCGACGATCTCGGACCTGCTTTCGCTGGATGGCCTGAGCTTCGGCACGCTGGACGGCGCGATCGTCTCCACGGTGGTGCCGCAGCTCGGCCCCGAATACGAGCAGCTCACCGAGCGTCACACCGGCAGGCGCTGCCTCCTGGTGGGGCCGAGCCTGAAGACCGGTATGCCGATCCTGGTCGATAACCCGCACGAGCTGGGGGCCGACCGGCTCGTCAACGCCGTCGCGGCCCACGCCAAGGTCCGGGGCGCCTGCGTCACCGTGGACTTCGGGACGTCCACCAACTTCGACGTCGTCTCCGGGGGCGGCGAGTACCTCGGCGGCGTGATCGGGCCGGGCGTCGAGGTCTCGCTCGAGGCTCTCACCGCCCGGGCGGCCAAGCTGCCGCGCATCGACCTCTCCTCGCCCGAGGGGACGATCGGCAAGCACACGACGGCGGCTATCCAGTCCGGCTTCGCCTACGGCTTCGCCGGCCTGGTCGACGGGATCGACCGTCGCCTGGCGGACGAGCTCGGGGAGGAGGCGAGCTTCATCGCCAC
The DNA here is from genome assembly GCA_035712865.1 of Solirubrobacterales bacterium. Taxonomy (GTDB): domain Bacteria; phylum Actinomycetota; class Thermoleophilia; order Solirubrobacterales; family 70-9; genus DASUPK01. The sequence goes on along the minus strand of DASTAI010000314.1, from coordinate 1,244 downwards.
CGGAGGGCTCGCGCACGTGATCGCGCCCCTCTGCGAGACGATCGACGAGGTCGATGAGCTGCTCACCCTCCGCGGCCTGCAGCTGATCTACGAGCTCAACAGCGGCTCCTAGGACCAGTCCGGTCAGGAACGGGCCCCTGAGGCGCATCCAGGGGGTTCGGTCCTGGCGGGATTGGTCCTTAACCTTCGAGACGTGCCGCCTCCGCTGACATCCCGCTTCCGCATTGGCGACGTCGAGATCGCCAACCGTGTCCTGCTCGCTCCCCTGGCGGGGATCGGGAACTGGTTCGTGCGCCTCCAGGCGCGCCGGCATGGCGCCGGTCTGGCCGTCTCCGAGATGGTCTCGAGCTTCGGGCTCCACTACCGCAATGAGCGGACCCTGCAGGAGCTGCTCCGGCTGCACCCCGACGAGCATCCGGTCTCGGTGCAGCTCTTCGGCCAGGACCCGGAGGTGATGCGCTCCGCGGCGGCGATCGTGGCCGACGCGGGGGCCGACCTGATCGACATCAACATGGGCTGCCCCGTTCGCAAGGTCTGCAAGACCGGCGCCGGCGCGGCCCTGCTCGCCGATCACGACCTGGCGATCCGGATCGCGTCGGCGGCCCGGGACGGCGGAGGCATCCCGGTGACTGTCAAGCTGCGCTCGGGCCTGGCGCCGGGAGGGCGCGAGGGTGTAGACCTGGCGCTTCGGCTGGTCGCGGATGCCGGCGTCTCGGCCATCGGCTTTCACCCCCGGTCGGCCGCGACCCACCACAAGGGGAGGCCGGACTACGCGCTGGCGCGTGAGCTCTCGGACCGGCTCGCGGTCCCGATGATCATCTCGGGCGGACTCGACTCGGTCGAGGATGCGCTGCACGCCTATGAGGCATCGGACGCGGACGCCGTGATGATCGCCCGCGGCGCGCTCGGCAACCCCTGGATCTTCGAGCAGCTCACAGGGCGCCGCAGCGCGGATCCCGACCGCGAGGAGGTGATCGCCGAGCTGCTCTGGGTGACGGAACGGGCCGAGGAGCACCTCGGCCCCGAGCGAGCGGCGCGCTACCTCCGCAAGTTCTACCCCTGGTACCTCGACCGGCTCGATGCCGACAAGGAGACCGCCGCCCTGTTTCAGGTGAGCGACGATCTCGCCGAGGCCCGGCGGCTGATGCGCGATCTCGCGTCGCCGGCCGCCGTAGCCGCCTAGCCGTCCAATCGCTTGTTTGCCCACGGGAGCCCCGGATATGCTGGGCGCGCTCAAGGAAGAG
>DASTAI010000313.1:0-8760 GCA_035712865.1 Solirubrobacterales bacterium | reverse complement strand
ACCACACCCCACGGGTCCGCGATCAGCGAGCGGCCGTAGCTGCGGTAGTGCGGCGGCGCGTCGCCGATCTGGCCCGCGGCCACCATGAAGACCTGGTTCTCGATCGCCCGGGCGCGGATCAGCACCTCCCAGTGGTCGCGTCCGGTCCGCTCCGTGAACGCGGAGGGAACGGTGATCACACGGGCGCCGCGCACGGCCAGGATCCGGTAGAGCTCGGGGAAGCGGAGGTCGTAACAGATGGTCAGCCCGACCTTGGTCCCGTCGGCCTCGCCGAGCTCGATCGCGTCGCCGGCCCGCTCGAACTCGGACTCGCGGTAGGTGACGTCCCCCACCTCGACGTCGAACATGTGGATCTTCCGGTAGACCGCGAGACGCTCGCCACCGGGGCCGAACAACACCGACGTGTTGGCGGCCTTCTCCTGGTCCGGCACGCGCTCGGGCACGCTGCCGGCGACCAGAAAGACTCCGAGCTCCCGCGCCCAGCCGGCTGCCGCGCCCAGCGCGGGGCCGTCGAGCGGCTCCGCCGCGGCCCGGATCGCCTCGCCGGGGCCGAGCATCGTCCACTTCTCGGGCAGCACGATCAGCCGCGCGCCATCCGCAGCGGCGCCGCGCACGAGGCGCTCCGCAACCTCGAGGTTGCGGTCGTGATCGGCGGTGGAGTTGAGCTGTACGGCGGCTGCCCGCATCGGCTGACTGACCAGTCAATCTAGAGGGTAGGGCTACGGACAGGGGGTAGCGTGTCCCCAGATGTTCCGCAGGTTGCTGCCACGCACGAGGTCCGCCTTCGAGTCGCGGACCGAGGTCTGGCGCGAGGTGGGGCTGGGGTCCGAGATCGATCAGGCAGCCGCCCGGCGCGGACGCGTCGGCGCGCTGGTCGCCGCGGCGCTGATCGCAGTGGTCCTCGTCCTCTTCTCCGAGCGCAAGACGCTCTTCCCGGGCCACGGGCCGGAGATTCGCGTGGCCACGGTGATCCTGTTGATCGTGCTGGGCTGGGCTCTCGCCCGCTCGCTCGGCCGCGGCTTCGGCCCGACCTTCTACCGCCGGATGGAGCCCGGCACGGCGGGAACGATGGGGTTCCTGCTGCGCCTGCTGACGATCGTGATCGTGACCGGGGTCGCGCTTCGCATCGCGGGCGTGAAGCCGGCCACTCTGGCGCTCGGCGGCGGGTTCACCGCAGTCGTGCTCGGCCTCGCCGCGCAGCAGGTCCTCAGCAACATGCTGGCGGGAGTCCTGCTGATCACCAACCGCCCGTTCCGGGTCGGGGAGCGGATCAGGCTGCAGGGCGGTGTTCTCGCGGGGCAGACCGACGGCGTGGTCGGCCAGCAGGGCCTGTTCTACACGACGCTCGTCACCGGGGCCGATCGGATCATGGTGCCCAACGGGGTCCTCATCCAGTGCGCCGTCACGCCCCTTCGAGAGCCCGAACGAGTCGAGTTCCGCGCCCGCTTCAGCGCCGACACCAGCCCCCGTGAGGTACAGCAGACGATCGAGCACGCGATCACGGTCCCGCTGCGCTACCCACCTCACATCGCGGTCGAGGAGCTGGACCGCGACGAGGTGGTTGTCCGAATCGTCACCACCCCGATGAACCCGCAGGACGGCGCCACGCTCGCCGAGGAGGTTCTGACCGGCCTTCGGAGCAGCAACGGTGCCCGCGGCGAGGTATCGGAGCCGGAATCAGACGGCCATCCGCAGGGTGACGGCCAGGGGGACCAGAGCTCCACGTAGGATCCGGGAATGGTGGTCCTCGTCACCGGCGCCACCGGGAAGGTCGGAAACGCAATCGCCTCCTCCCTGCTCGACCGTGGCGAGGAGGTGCGCGCCCTCGTCCGCGACCCGGTGCGTGCGACGAGCCTCCTCCCGGCCGGGGTCGAGCCGGTCACGGGGGACGCGATCGACGCCGGGAGTCTCGCGAGCGCCGTCAATGGCTGCGAGCTCGTCTTCAACGCGATGGGGATGCCCGAGCAGTGGGTGCGGGACGAGGCGATCTTCGAGCGGGTAAACGCCGACGGCAGCGGCGCCCTCGCCGCCGCGGCCAAGCGGGCGGGCGTCCGCCGCTTCGTCCACACCTCGACTCACGACGTCTTCCACGCCGACAGCGGCGCGTCCTTCGACGAGACGACCGTGGCGGCCTATCCGAAGGGGACCGCGTACGAGCGCTCCAAGCAGCACGCCGAGGAGCTCGTGCTCGCGGAGCGCGACGGGATGGAGGTGGTGATCCTCAATCCGTCCGGCGTCTACGGCCCGACCCTCGCCGACACGCCGTCGTTCGAGAAGGGCCTCTTCGAGCCGGTGGTCCGCAAGCGGCTGCCGGCGGTTCCGCCCGGTGGCACGGGATACGCCTTCGTCGAGGGCGTGGCAGAGGGACACCTGCTCGCCGCGGACAAGGGAGGCGACGGGGAGCGGTACATCCTCGCGGACGGCTACGCGACCTTCCGCGAGATCGCCGAGACCGTGAAGCGGGTTGCGGGCCGAGGGCGGGTCCCGCCGGTCATGCCCGTTCCCGTCGCGAAGGCCCTGGCCGGCGCCGGCGAGGGCATCGCTCGGGTGATCCGCCGCCCGCCGCTCCTGCCGCGCGGGCAGCTCACCTACTTCCTCTGGCAGGCGCACCCCGATTCCTCCAAGGCGCAGCGCGAGCTGGGCTGGAAGACCACCCCGCTCCCCGACGGCGTCCGGACCACGCTCGAGTCGATGGGCCTGCTGAACGCGGCCTAGGCGAAGCGCCCGACCCCGGGGACGAACCGGCCGACGCGGGCGGCGTAGGCGCGATAGGCGTCCCCGTGAGTTCGGATCAGGAAGGGCTCCTCGACCGTGCGGACCTGCAGCTCCAGCCCGGCGGCGATGACGAAGACCGCGGCGATCGAGAGCCAGGTCGGCACCAGCAGCGCGAACCCGGTCCAGCCGACGATCATCGCCGAGTAGATCGGGTTGCGCACCAGCGAGAACCAGCCGCTCGTCACGAGATCGGTGTTCTGCTCGTCGCTGACCCCGATTCGCCAGGAGGCGCCCATGCCCAGCTGCGCGAGAAACACAGCGGAGCCGCCGGCAGCCGCCAGGACGACCCCGATGACGTGCAGGGGGGTCGTGTCGAGAGCGCCGATCGGGTCCAGGGAATCCTGCAGGACGAGCTGCAGGGAGACGATCGACACGGCCATCCCACCGACGAAGAGGATCCCGCTCAGCCAGTCGACGAGACCGGCGCCGTGGCGCAGTCCCACCAGGCCGGTCCTCCCCGTGCGCAGAAGCTGGATCACGACGCGAACCCCCAGGGTGAGGACGATGAACCCCCCCAGCATCCACGCGGCCAGGGTCGCCACGGCTACTTGCGGGAGTTGGACCCGCCGTCCCGCGAGTCGGGCTCGCTCCCCCGCCTGCGCTCCAGCTCGGCCACCAGAGCCTTGGTGTGCATCGCGGCCAGCAGGTCGTTGAGCGGCTGGGTCCCCGCCTCGATCAGGGCCATCGCCTCGTCTGGATCCATCTCGCCGGCGAGCCGCTCCATCAGCACGTCGACCTCCTGGCGGACCAGGTCGCCCATCGACTCCTTGTAGCGGAGCGTGTCGTAGACCGTGAAGCCGATCCGCTCCTCGTAGCCACCCGCCCTGAAGCGGCTGATGGCCTCGATGACGCGGATGTCGCTGGGCGAATAGCCGCGCTTGTCGGGAGTCAGCACCTCCAGCTCCGCGAGACGGTCGAGCACGTCCTTGGGGACGTCGTAGCGACGACGCACCTCGGCGGCGCTCACGCGCTCACTCTCGGTGGCGAGGGCGTGCTCGAGCAGACGGTCGCCGAGCTCGATCAGCGCCTTCGCGCGATCGGGGTCCTCCTCGAGCAGGTCCTTGATCACTCGGAGCGGCATGTAGCGCTCCTCCTGGAGCTGCTTGATCATGCGGATCCGGTCCACGAAGTCGGCCGGGTAGTAGGCCATGTTCCGGGAGGTCTTCATCGGCTCGGGGAGCAACCCCTCGCGCAGGTAATGCTTGATCGTGGCGGCCGAGACGCCGGAGGCGCGCGCCAGCTCCCCCATGCGAAGCATCTCCTCGTTCTGGGTCTTGGCATTCGCGCTCACGCCAGGAACTGCTCCTGCTTCGTGGCCGCCTCGGGCCCCTTGGCGGCGCCCTGCCGCTCGAGGGCCGCGATCTCCGCCTCCGGGTAGCCGGTCTCCTTGAGCACCTCGTAGGTGTGCTCGCCGAGGGCGGGCGCCGGCCGCTCGACGCTCGCGGGGGTCCGGGAGAGCTTGATCGGGAAGCCGAGCTGCCTGACCTCGCCGAACTCGGGTTGCTCGTAGGAGATCACCATCTCGCGCTCTCGCACGAGCTCCGACTCGAGCGCCTCGTCGAGGTCCAGGATCGGCTCGATCATCGCGTCGTGCTCGTCGTTGAACGCCTTCCACTCGGCGCGCGTCCTGCTCCTGAAGATCTCCTCGACCTCGCGATGCGGATCGGAGCCCGGCTTGGCGAACTGGTGCTCGATCAGGTCCTCGCGCCCGACCGCCTTGCAGAACCTGCCCCAGAACTTCGGCTCGAGCGCGCCGCAGGTGACCCAGCCGTCGGCGGCCTCGTAGGGCCGGTAGCAGACGATCCCGCCGCTCAGCATGATGTTCCCCCGCTCGGGGACCTCTCCCGAGCCGAAGTACCGCCCCGCCTCCATCGCCAGCCACGCGAGCGAGCCATCGGTCATCGAGATGTCGACCATCTGTCCCTCGCCGCTCCGTCGAGCTTCCTGGAGGGCGGCCAGGATGCCGACGGCCGCCATCAGCGCTCCGCCGCCGAGATCGGCGATCTGGGCGCCGGACTGGATCGGCGGCCCCCCGGCCTCCCCGGTGAGCCCCAGGATCCCGTTCAGCCCGAGGTAGTTCTGATCGTGCCCGGCGCGGTCGCGGTTGGGACCGTCCTGCCCGTAGCCGGTGATCGGGCAGTAGACGAGCGCCGGGTTCGCCCCACGAAGCACGTCGTAGCCGACCCCGAGCTTGTCGAGCACGCCCGGCCTGAAGCTCTCTACCAGCACATCCGCGGTCTCCGCGAGCTTGATCAGCGCCCGCCGTCCGCCCTCCTGCTTCAGGTCGAGCCGGACCGAGCGCTTGTTCCGATTGAGCGAGAGGTAGATCGCCGAGCGGGTCCCGAGCGGCGTCTGCTCCTCCGAGCCGTAATACGGGGGAGCCCAGCGGACGTAGTCGCCCTGGCCGGTGTCCTCGACCTTGATCACATCGGCGCCGAGATCGGCGAGCAGCAGGGTGCAGAAGCCGCCCGGGAGCAACCGGGTCAGGTCGAGGATCTTGACGTCCTCCAGCGGCCGGCTCATGCCTTCGCCTCCGCCTTCCTTGGGATCCCGAGGAGCTCGCGGGCCTCAGCCACGGTGGCCGCGCGCCGACCCACGTCCTCGGCCATCTGACGGGCCTTTGCGATCAGCTCGCCGTTCGACTTGGCCATCTCGCCGTCCGGCAGGTAGAGGTTGTCCTCCAGGCCCGCCCTGACGTTGCCGCCGAGATTGAGCGCCGCGGCGAGCAGCATCCACTGGTCGCGCGAGACGCCGATCACCTGCCAGTTGTTCGGACCCTCCGGCCCACCCGGGATCTGCTCCGACATGAAGGCGACGTTCCGCGCGTTGGGCCTGATCCCGCCGTTGACGCCCATCACCAGCGAGATCTGCAGCGGCGGCTCGAGCAGGCCCATGTCGAGGTACGGATCGAGGTTCGCGACGTGGCCGGCGTCGAAGCACTCGTGCTCGGGCTGGATCCCCAGCTCGTTCATCTCCGTCAGGAAGGCGGTGATCGTGTCGAAGCTGTTCTCGAAGACGGCCGCAAAGACGAAGTCCTTGCGCCGCCTCGAGTACTTCGCGTAGTTCATCGAGCTCATGTTGAGTGCGGCGACGTCGGGCCGCAGCGCGCGCAGATACTCGAGTCGCTTCTCGATCGGCACCCCGATCGCTCCCGTCGAGTAGTTGATGATCACGTCGTCGACCTCGGCCCGGACCGCCTCGGTGATCGCCTGGAAGTCCTCGATCTCGTAGGAGGGGGTGCCGTCCGGGGTACGGGCGTGGATGTGGATCTGCGAGGCGCCCTCGTCGACCGCGCGGCGGGCCTCGGCCGCGTACTCCTCGGGCGTGTACGGGATCGCGGGGCACTGGTCGCGGTTGGCGATCGCCCCCGAGATCGAGTTGCTGATGATCACCGGATCGTCGAAGCGGCTCATCGGCTGACCTCCTCCCCCGAGGCTGCGGCTTCGGCGGCCTCTCGGTCCAGGAAGCTCTGCATCCGCGCCACCTTGCCATCGCGGAACCAGAGGACCGAGTAGATCGGTTGGTCGAGTTCGAGCTCGCTGCCCCGACCTCTGGCCGTCAGCCGGCCGATCCCAATCACTCGGTCGCCCACCTCATGGAATTCGTCCACCACGAGCCGGAAGGTCTCCCAGGTCTCCCCGAGGGCGTCGAAGAACCGTCGGAACTCGTCGTGCCCCTTGGTGGAGCCGCCCTCGACGCCGCCGGCGATTGCCGGGACGAATTCGACGTCCGAGGTGCTGACTTCAAGCATCGCTGCGATATCGCCGGCCGCCCATCCCTGATATCCGCGGCGCGCGACCTCGAGGTTGCTCTCGGCGGTCATCGCGTTCCCTCCGCCGCGCTACGGATGGCGTCCACGAGCTCCTGCAGTGCCGCTCGCTCCTCATCACTGGGCTTGATCGGCAGCTGGATCCCGTACGAGTCGCCCTTCTCGGGATTGCTCAAGACGTTCAGGTAGTCGTCGTCCAGCTCCACCTCGTCGATCAGCTCGATCGGCATGCGGTACGCGGTTGTGTCGGCGAAGCCGAGCGCCTCGAAGACCTCTCCGTCGAAGCTGACCACGCCGGCGTAGGGGACGTTCTCGTTCGCCAGAACCACCCGGACGCCGCTCATACGGGCATCACGCCGTGCTTCTTCCAGGGACGCTCCACCCGCTTGTTCTGAGCCATCCGGAGCCCGCGGATGATCGTCGGCCGCGTCTCGCGCGGGTCGATGATGTCGTCGATCATCGCGTTGCCGGCCGCGATGTACGGATCGATCTGCTTGCGCACGGCCTCGAGCATCTGCTCGCGGGTCGCGTCCGGGTCGTCGGAGGCCTCTATCGCCGAGCGGCCGATGATGTTGACCGCGCCCTCCGCACCCATCACCGAGATCTCGGCCGAAGGCCAGGCCACGATCAGATCGGGCTCGTACGCCTTGCCGTTCATCACGTAGTAGCCGGCGCCGTAGGCCTTGCGGACGACCACGGTGACCTTCGGGACCGTGGCACGGGAGACGGCGTAGAGCATCTTCGCGCCGTGCCGGATGATCCCCGCGTGCTCGACCTTCGAGCCGACCATGAAGCCGGGCACGTCCTGCAGGAAGACGAGCGGGATGTTGAAGGCGTCGCAGAGGTTGATGAAGCGGGCGGCCTTGTCGGCTGAGTCGTTCTCGAGGATGCCGCCGAGCTGCTTGGGCTGGTTCGCGACGATGCCGACCGGCTGGCCGCCGAAGCGGGCGAGGCAGGTGATGATCGTCTTCGCGAACTTCGGTTTGATGTCGAAGTAGACGCCGTCGTCGACGATCTCCGAGATCACGTCGTACATGTCGTACGGGTGGCGCGGCGACTCCGGGACGATGTCGAGGAGCTTCTCCGACATCCGATCCTCGGGATCGTTGGCCTCCGCGATGGGCGGCTTCTCCTCGCAGTTGGGCGGGAAGTAGGAGAGGTAGTCCTTGACCATCTGGATGCACTCCTGGTCGTCCTTCACCTCGAGGTCGCCGACCCCGGACTTGCGGCAGTGGACCTTGGCGCCTCCGAGTTCCTCCATCGAGATGTCCTCACCGGTGACCGCCTTCGTCAGGTGCGGGCCCGCCAGCGCCATCGCACCCTGGCCGACCACCATGGGGACGAAATCGGAGAGCGCGGGGATGTAGGCGGTCCCGGCGGCACAGGGTCCGAGCATCGCCGCGACCATCGGGATCACGCCTGACATGACGACCTCCTCCTGGAAGAGGTGTCCGGAGCCGGCGAAGAGGGAGCCCGCCGCCTCCTGGATGCGGGCGCCGGCGGAGTCGAGCAGCCAGATGAAGGGCATCCGCTTGGAGAGCGCCATCTCGCGAAGCCGGGCGACCTTGAGCTCCCCGGTCATCCCCATCGAGCCGGCCATCACGGTGAAGTCGTAGGCGGCGATGCAGCAGCGGCGACCGTCGACGTCGCCCCAGCCGGTGATCACGCCGTCGGCCGGCGCCTCCTTGCCCTCCATGTTCCGCTGGGAAAAATGCGGGCGGCCGTGGATGCCGAGCTCGACGAACGTTCCCCGATCGCAGAGCAGGTCGATGCGCTCCCTGGCCGTGAGCTTGCCGCGCTCGTGCTGCAGAGCGATCTTCTCCTCGCCGCCTCCGAGCTTCTGCTTCTCCCGGCGGGCGTGGACGTCCTCGGTGAGGCCCTTCATGCCGGTGGACTCGCCGCCCTCCACCTTGTCCGGCGCCTCGGGCGCCTCGCCGGCGTGGTCCTTCTTGGTCTCATCGGTCGCCGCCATCAGCGCCCCTTCCATTCGGGCTCGCGCTTCTCGAAGAACGCCTTGACGCCCTCCTGGATGTCCTCCGTGGTGAAGGTGAGCGAGAGCTGTGAGCGCAGGAACTCGAGCGCGTCGTCGAGCGCCATGTCCTGCTGTCGGTACATCGCGTCGTGGCCGAGCCGCATCAACACCGGGCTCTTGGCCGCCAGCTTCTCGGCCCATTCGGTGACCGCGGATTCGAACTCCTCGGCTGGCACCACGCGAT
>DASTAI010000312.1:0-2023 GCA_035712865.1 Solirubrobacterales bacterium | reverse complement strand
TCTTCCGTGTGCCGAGATTTTCGATCGGTCTTCCCTGGAAAATGATCTGGCCGTCGGTGGGCGCGAACAGCCGCACGATGGTCCGACCGAGCGTCGACTTGCCGCAGCCCGACTCGCCAACGAGCCCGAGAGTCTCCCCCTCCCGGACTGCGAAGCTCACGTCGTCGACGGCATGCACGCGTGCGACTTCGCGCTGCAGGACGCCTCTGCGGATCGGGAAGTACTTCTTGACGTGCCGGACTTCGAGGAGCGGCGTCTCGCCCGAGTCGTGCGTCTCCTCGAGGACGGTCACGCTGCCTCCGCCGAGCCGCCGGAAATCGTGTCGTCGCGATGGGCTCGCTTGAACTCGACATCGAGCCAGCAGCGGTCTAGGTGGCCGGGAGTGCCGACGCGGTTCTCGAGCCCCGGCTCTTCCCGGCACTTCTCGAACGCGTGCGGGCAGCGCGGCCGGAACTTGCATCCCCTGGGCGGGTTGATGAGCGAGGGCGGCATGCCCTCGATCGAGTACAGCTTCTCGGCCTTGGGACGGTCGATTCGCGGGATGGAGCCGAGCAGGCCCCACGTGTACGGGTGTTGCGGGTCATAGAAGACCTGTCGCTTGGCGCCCTGCTCGACGACCCGACCGGCGTACATCACCTGCACGCGATCGGCGATGTCGGCAACGACGCCCATATCGTGGGTGATCATGACGACAGCCGAGCGGAACTCGTCCTTGAGGTGGGCGATCAGCTCGAGAATCTGCGCCTGGATGGTGACGTCGAGCGCGGTCGTCGGCTCGTCGGCGATCAGGAGGTCGGGGTTGCAGGACAGCGCCATCGCGATCATCACCCGCTGGCGCATGCCCCCCGAGAACTGATGCGGATAGTCGTCGACGCGCGTCTCGGGCTTCGGAATGCCGACGGCGCCGAGGAGCTCGATCGCCCGGCGGCGCGCCTGACCCTTCGAGAGGTCCTCGTGGGCGTTGATCTGCTCCTCGATCTGCCACCCGATCTGATAAACGGGATTCAGCGAGGAGAGCGGGTCCTGGAAGATCATCGCGATCTCCGCGCCGCGGACGTCGCGCATCTGGCGGCTGGACAGCTTCATGAGATCGCGGCCCTTGTAGAGCACCTCGCCCTGGAAGATGGCGTTGGGGTCCCTGATCAGCCGCATGACCGACATCATCGTCACGCTCTTGCCCGAGCCGGACTCGCCGACGATGCCGAGCACCTCGCCCTCGTCGACCGTCAGCGAGACGCCGTCGACGGCCTTGACGACGCCGTCCTCGGTGCGAAAGCTGACGTGGAGGTCCTTGACCTCGAGCAGGGCCATCGGCGAAAGCTTAGGTGGGGCGGACCCTCGGGTCGAGGCGTGCGTACAGGATGTCGACGATCGCGTTCGCGAACACGATGAAGATGGCGCCGTAGATGACGGTGGCCATGATCACCGGCAGGTCCAGCCGGGTCAGCGAGTTGTACGTCAGGTACCCGATCCCGTGGAGGTTGAACACGACCTCGACGAGCAGGGTGCTCCCGGCCACCAGGATGCCGAAGTCCAGGCCGAAGAGGCTGACGAAGGTGATCAGCGAGGTCCTGAGCGTATGCCGGAACATCACGCGCTCTTCCGAGATCCCCTTCGCGCGCGCCGTGCGGACGTAGTCCTCGCCCTCCGTCTCGATCAGGTTCGCGCGCAGAACGCGCGCGTAGAAGCCGATGTAGAGCACGGAGAGGACGAACCAGGGAATGACGAGGTGGAGGAACCACTGCCAGGGGTTTTGGGTCAGCGGCACGTACCCGAGCGGCGGCACCCAGGAGAAGACGGAGTCGTGGAGGCGGTCCTGGGTAATCAGGTTGGCCACCTCCCCGAGCCAGAAGACCGGAATCGAGATGCCGATCAGGGAGATGATCATCAGCAGCGGATCGAAGACGGTCCCGCGGAGGACAGCCGCGGCGACGCCGATGACGATGGCGCCGACGATCCAGAGGATCGCCGCCCCGAGGACGAGCGAGAACGTCACGGGGGCGGCGTCGAAGAGCTGGGGAAT
>DASTAI010000311.1:0-2211 GCA_035712865.1 Solirubrobacterales bacterium | reverse complement strand
ATGCCGAGTCGTTTGCCCGCATGTAGGCGAGCTCCATCGCCAGGTTGCCGACGGCGTTGGAGCCGGCGAGCGGAGCGAGCGCGACCGTGCTGAGCACGCCGATCGCCCCACCGTTCGCGTCCATGAACCCGCTCCCCGAGTCACCGGGGATTCCCGGCGTCAAGGTGTAGACGTGGTGGCTCCAGCCGCTGTCGGTCCCCTGCACGACCAGTCCCTGCTTCGGGCTCAGCAACGTGACGCCGCCCCGGAGCTCGGAGTTGCCGTACGAGTAGACCGTCGAACCGGCGCCGCCCCAGGAGCCGAGCCCGGTGGGTCCACCGAACTGCGGCACGGACGGATTCACCTTCCCGACGTCGGCCGGATCGATCTTGATCAGGGCGAGGTCGTTGAACGCGCACGTGTCCGCGTCGGTCTCGCCCTTCGACTGCATCGTCAGCCAGCTGTTGTAGACCAGCGTTCCCGGGTGGTCGGCTCCAGTGACGTCCACCGGCGTGCCGATCGGCAACGACCCGGAGGTGCAGCCGTCCGTGTCCGTCGCGGACCCGGTGCCCGAGCAGTGTGCGGCCTGACCCAGATAGGTGTTGGAGGCGTCCTGGTAGACGAAGTTCGCCGTGCACTGCGCGCCCTCCGTGAACACCTGGACACCCGGATGGACGGTCGCCTGGTCGGCCGGAGCCCACGCGGAGGCGCCCGAGGGTGCGATGAGAAGGACCGAGATCGCGGCTGCGCCCAGCAGCGCGGTCAGAGCCTTTCGGTGCATATGGATCGATCCCCTTCCGTGTAGTTACCCCAAGCCGGGCGACCATACCTAAAAGTGAGGTAGGGCTGCGCCGGTTACCCCGGCCGGGCCGAGGGAATGCGCACCTATACTTCTCGCCTCGCGCGGCTGTAGCTCAGTTGGCTAGAGCGTCTGCTTGCCATGCAGAAGGTCGAGGGTTCGAATCCCTTCAGCCGCTTGATCGACCGAGGATGCCGACTTCTGCCGCCGTGCACCGGTTTAGCGGAGTTCGGACGGCGGGAGAAGTCAGAGGACTGGATGTATGGGGCTCCCGGATCGAGACGCGGCTGATGGATTTCGACTGGCCGGATGAAAGCCTGGCCCTCCGCCGCGAGGCGGTCGGGTTCGGCAGGTCCCTGAACGCCGGAATCCTGGAAGACGATCGCACCGGTCGTTTCCCGGTAGAGAAGTGGCAGCGCCTCGCGGAGTGGGGATATCTCGGGCTCCGGGCGCCGGCGCAATTCGGAGGTGGGGGCCTCGATCCGATGACCGGGCTGCTGGTGACGGAAGGGCTGGGCGAGGGCTGCGAGGATGGAGGTCTGGTGTTCTCCGGCGTGGTCCAGGCCTGGGTGCTGGTGCCCGGCCTGCTGACCTACGGCACCGAGGCGCAGAAACAGCGCTATCTCCCCGGGCTCGCCGACGGCACCACAATCGGGGCGCTCGCGATCACCGAGCCGGACACCGGATCGGACGCGTTTGCGATGCGAACGCGGGCCACCGCGGTCGAGGGCGGCTGGTCGCTTGCGGGGAGAAAGGCCTACGTCACAAACGGCCCGGCCGCGAATCTCGTGATTTGCTTTGCGGCGACCGGGGAGGGCGGCGCCATGGGGGGGATCAGCGTCTTCCTGGTCGAGACCGACACGCCAGGTGTCGAGCGCACTCAGCCGATGGCAAAGATGGGCCTGCGAACTTCGCCGCTCGGCGACCTCGTGTTCGACGACGCATTCATCCCCGAAGAGAACGCTCTAGGCGAGATCGGGTCTGGAGCCTTGATCTTCAATGAGCTACTCGAGTGGGAGCGGGTTTGGGCCACCGCCGCGCAGATCGGCGCCCTCCAGCGTGACCTCGAGCAGGACCGCTCCTATGCCAAGCAGCGCAAGGCCTTCGGGGCGCCGATCGCCAGCTATCAAGCAGTCGCCAACCGAATCGTGGACATGAAGGTGCGCCTCGAGGCCGGTCGACTTCTCGTCTACCGCGCAGCCTGGCTGAAGGCACAGGACCAATCTGCGCTTGCCGAATCGGCACTCGCCAAGCTGTGGGTCACCGAAGGCGCGGTCGAGAGCAGCCTCGACTCGATCCAGGTCCACGGTGGGTACGGCTATATGAGCGAGGCGGGGATCGAGCGCCGACTCAGGGACGCGGTGGCTGGCCGCATCTATTCCGGTACGTCGGAGATGCAGCGGGCCATTCTGGGACGGAGCATCGGACTGTGA
>DASTAI010000310.1:0-5035 GCA_035712865.1 Solirubrobacterales bacterium | reverse complement strand
CGCCGAGGCAGACGCCCAGGAAGGGACGGCCCTCCTCGATCACCTCGCGCACGAGTTCCTTCTCGGCGCTCAGCCAGGGATGGTCGGCGTCGTCATCGGCACCCATCGGACCTCCCATCGCGAGGACTGCGTCGAATTCGCGCCAGTCGGGGAGCGGCTCGTTCTCGTCCAGCTCGACCGCAACGGGCTCCACTCCCTGCTCGCTCATCACTTCCGAGAAGACGCCCGGGGGCTCACAGGAGATGTGCTGGAGGACCAAGAGCCGCAACGCCCGCGAAAGATTACTCCCGTCGAACCAATTTGTTCAAAAAGCGCTTGACGGGGCCCACGGGGGGTGGTAGGAATCGGATGTTCGAGCCCCCGGCTCTAGGAGGAGAGGATGCCCGACGAGACGCCCGGAACCCCTGCCCCGCAGGGAGGCGGAAGCGCCCAGGAAGAGCTCGCGTACGAGGGTGGTGGTCTGTCTCGCGAGACGAATTGGTGGGGCGCGTTCGTGGTGGGCCTCGCCGGGACGATCCTCGTCACCGGCATCGCGCCCGTGATGGTCACCACGCTCGGGGCCGCTTCCATCCCACTGATCATCTTCGTCACGCTCTGCGGCTGGATCCTCTGCTTCCTCCTCGCCGAGCTCTCGGCGATGATGCCCGAGCGGACCGGCGGTGCGCCCTCGTACGTCTATCCGGCGTTCAGGGAGAGATGGCCCGGCCCGGTCGCCGACCATGCCAACGGCATCGCGGCGTGGGCATACTGGCTCGGTTGGTTCCCGGTTGCGCCTCTGAACATGATCCTGGCGTCCTTCTACATCGCCGATCGCTTCAACCTGAACACGACGGCGGGGTTCACGCCGATAGACACCTTCATCGCCTGGTGGACGCTCGCGATCGCGGCGGTGGGGATCGTTCTCTTCTTCATACCGGCGTATCTGGGGATCCGGATCGGAGCGGGCTTCGCGACCGTGCTCGGCCTGATCTCGATGATCCCGCTGACCTTCCTGGCGGTGATCTGGATCTTCACCGGCAACTTCGACTTCGGCAACGTCACCGGCTTCGAGCACCTCGACGGCAGCGGTTTCTTCAGCACCTTCGACGGCCATGGGTGGATCTACGTCTGCCTCGCCTACTCGTTCCTGCTCACCTGGAACGTGCTCGCGATGGAGGCGGCCGCCTGCTACATCGGCGAATGCAAGGACCCTGCGCGCGACGCGAAGATCGCGATGACGCTGGAGGGCTCCTACGGCCTCTTTATCTACACGCTGATCCCGGTCGGCTTCGTCGCCGTCCTTGGGGCGACCGCGCTCTCCAATCCGGACCTGGTCGACCCGAACACGATGTTCGTCAGCTTCGCCAGCACCGCGCTCAGCATCAGCGGCTCGGCGCTCGACTGGATCATCGCGGTCATGCTGATCATCGCTCTGGCGCTCTCGGCGCTCAACGCGATCATGGGCTGCGGGCGGTCCCTGCACCAGATGTCGGTCGACGGCCAGTTCCCCCGCTTCTTCCAGAAGATGAACCAGCACGGGGTGCCGTCGAACGCGATGGGCTTCAACGTCATCTGCTCGCTGCTGGTCATCCTGGCCGGCGGCGCTGTCCAGATCTATTCGTTCTCGAACGTCGGCTACACCGCCTCGCTCACCCTGGTGGTATTCGCGTACTACCTGCTGAGACAGAGGCAGCCCGACCTGGAGCGGCCGTACAGGCTGCCCGAGTTCATGAAGTATGTGGCGCTTGCGATCGGAGTCTTCTTGGCGATCGTCTGGCTGTTCGGCGGGATCTTCTACTCGAACATCGGTGACACATTGACCTACTACCTGATCGGGATCGGCGTGCTGCTCCTCTATATCCCGCTCTACCTCTACCGGACGAGGGTCGAGGACAAGCGGGGTGGCGCAGAGCCGGGGCGCACGCCCGTCCACGCCATCCACGAGAAGTGACCCCGACCGCGTACGGGAAGTGACTGCCTTGCTGGGGCGCCGCGGTCGCGGCGCCCCAGGCGCGTCCGGGCAACCGCCCGATCCCGACACGTTGGAGGTGAGCGCGGTGCTGCTCGCCTCCGAGGACCGCGACATCTCCCCCGAGGCGATCTCCCTGGCCGGCAGGATCGCCGAGCGGTCGAACGCGCCGGTGCACGTGTTCGTCATCGCCCGCATCTGGGGCACCAGCTTCGGCTTTCCCAATCCGGGGCTGTTTCCGAACAAGCGCGAGTGGGACGAGCAGCACAAGAAGGCTGAGCTGGCGGTGCGGGCCCTCAAGGGCTGGGGGCTCGAGGCGGACGGGCATGTGCTGGGAACGCGGAACGCGACCAAGAAGATCCTGCAGGAGGCTCGCATCCACAACTGCGGGGCGATCGTGATGACGGCGGACGAGCCCCGGGGGCGGCTCGTGGGCAACATGATCTGGTCGCAGGAGCCGTATCGGGTCCGAAGGCGGGCGGACATCCCCGTCTACCTCGTGACCGAATCCTGAACGCCGCCGCCGAGCTCGCAGAGTTCCTCTCGCATCAGCCTCCGTTCGATGCGGTCGATCAGGATGAGCGACAGGCGGCCGCCGAGGCCGCGGAGCTCGTAACCCTGCCACGGGGCTCGGCTGCGCTCGTGGAGGACGGCGAGCCGTCCCAAGGGATGTACGTCGTCCGCACGGGTGCGATGAGCCTCGTGCACGAGGACCAGGTGGTGGACACCCTCGAGCCCGGTGAGTGCTTCGGGCATCCCTCGCTCCTCAGCGGGCTCGCCCCGGCCTTCAGCGTGATCGCCCACGAGGACTCGACGGCGCTCTTCATCCCCCGCGAGCCGGCGCTCCGCGTTCTGGGACACCCGGCGGGAGCGGCGTACATCGCCTCCAGCCTGCGGGAGAGGCTGGTTCGCACCGGGGAGACGGCGCATGCCCTCCCCGACCTCAGCCTGATGCGGCTGAGCGCGCTCGTCGATCGCGAGCCGCTGATCCTGGAGCACGACACGTCGCTCCGCGACGCGGCGCAGTCGATGACCGAGGAGGAGCGGCCGGCGGCGCTGGTCAGGCTGGCGGACGACGGCATGGGGCTCGTGACCGACGCCGACCTGAGAGAGCTCGCCCTGGCCGAGGGGCGTTCACCCGACGACCCGGTCGGGACCGTCGCCCAGACGGAGCCGCTGACCGCCCCCGGTGATCACACGGTCGGGGAGGTGCTGATCGATCTGTTCGAGGCGCAGCGGCGAGATATCTGCGTGACCGACCGCGAAGGCCGGATCGTCGGGCTGCTGGGGATCGAGGACCTCGCCGGCGGAGAGCATTCTTCGTTCGCGCTCCGCCGGGAGTTGGGGGAGGCCCCGGACGTGGACTCGCTGGTGGCCACGGTCACCGAGGGGCTGCCGCGCCTGCTGACGTCGCTGCTCTCGGCCGGGCTGGCACCGCTCGACATCACCAGGGTGCTCGCCGCGGAGAGCGACGTGGTCACCATGCGCCTGCTGGACTTCGCCTTCGAAGCACATGGCCAGGCTCCTGTGGCCTGGGCGTGGATGGCGCTGGGCAGCGTCGCACGCCGCGAGCTGACCCTGGCATCCGACCAGGACAACGCCTTCGCCTACGACAACGCCGCCGACCAGGAGGCAGATGCCTTCTTCGAGCGGGTTGCGACCGACGTCAACAACGGGCTCTCTCGGTGCGGCTTCGGCGAGGACAACGCGGAGGTGCTCGCGCGCAGCCCCAGATGGCGGATGTCGGAGGAGGGCTGGGAGAACGAGCTTCAGGCCTGCCTGGACCACCCCGATCGCTCCCACCTCGTTCGCGCTGCCGTGGCCTTCGACTTCCGCCATGTCGGCGGCGGCCTGGAGATCGTCCCCTCGCTGGTGGAGGTCCTGCGAAGCGCGCGGCAGTACCCGGACTTCATCGGACGGCTGGCCCGCACCGTCACCGACTGGCCCGTGCCGTTGAAGCGCCGCGGCAGGTTCGACACAGACGAACAGGGACGCATCGACCTGAAGAAGGGGGGTGCCCTGCCGGTCGCCAACCTGGCCCGCTTCTACGCGGTCTCGAGCGGCATCACCACCTCCGGCACCCTCGCCCGGCTGGTCGCCGCGGAGGACACGGGGCACCTGGACCCGGTCCAGGCGACCAACCTGCGGGAGGCGTTCTCGCTCGTGGCCCGGATCCGCCTCGAGCACCACGCCGCCTGCCTCCGTGACGGCCGGCCGCTCGACAACCTGGTCGACCCCGAGACACTGCCCGAGCTGCAACGGGCGACATTGCGCGAGGCGCTCCAGGAGGTGGCGGAGCAACAGAAGAAGATGTCGTCCTACGCGCCGATGGGCGTATGAGCCGGGCTAGGAGCTGAGAGATGTTCAAGTCGATTCTGATTGCGCTCGACGGCTCGGACACCGCCAAGCAGGCGATCCCGATCGCCCTGGAGCTCGCGAAGGCGGACAAGGCGAGGGTCGTGATCGCCCATGTAGAGGAGCGGATGGCGACCAAGGCCCGAGCCCCGCTGCACACCGACGAGGATCAGATCCAGGCTGAGCTCGAGATCCTTGTCGAGGACCTCGAAGACCAGGGGATCGAGGCGACGATCGAGCTGGGCGACGTGATGGCGGGCGGATCCGGGGTCGCACACGCGATCGCCGACATCGCGCAGAAGTCGAACGCGGACCTGATCGTCGCCGGGACGCGTGGCCATTCGCCCATCGAGGGGCTGCTCGTCGGCAGCGTCACGATCCGGCTCCTCCACATCGCCAAGCAGCCGGTTCTGGTCGTGCCGGCCTCGGGCTGATATCAAGCAAGCGTGTCTCCCATGCGCTACCTGAACCGCTGGGCCAGAGGCAAACAATGGCGGATCCCGTTCCTCGCGCTGCTTGGACTTGCGGCTGTGATCGCGTCCCTGCTGCTCTACAAGGCTGCCTTCGTGGACGACGGACCCTTCGAGCTCGTCGTTCTCGATCTCGTCCTCTTCTTCGGCGGGGGGTTCCTGGTGACCTGGGGGACGATCGCCTGGCAGGGGGAGCGCCGGAAGGTCTATCAGCGGCGAGCGGACGCTCAGAGGCGCGCACGCTCCGGTCGCACACGGGGCT
>DASTAI010000309.1:0-3607 GCA_035712865.1 Solirubrobacterales bacterium | reverse complement strand
CGGCGACGAGGACGTGGGGGAGGCGTGGGAGTGGAGCCTGGGGCGCAGCTGGAAGGGCGCGGTCAAGAAGATCTCCGAGTCCGATCGCAGGGCGATCGCGCAGGCCCTCGCCGCCACCTGGCGCGCCCACTCGACCAGCGGCGTCGGGCCCAACCCCGGGGCGTTCGAGGTCGCCGAGGACGAGGAGAAGCTCACCTTCACGATGAACCCCTGTGGCTCGGGCCAGCGGCTGTGGCGAAACGGACGCTACGGACCCGAGGGCTGGGGCGTGACCGACTCGGCCCACGACTGGACCTACGGCCGGGAGGGATTCCCCCTCTACTGCACGCACTGCGCATTCATGAACGAGCTCGGGCCGATCAACTGGATCGGCTACCCGGTCTATCCGTCGGACCCCCCGGAGGACTTCGATCGCGATCCGTGCACCTGGTACTGGTACAAGGACCCCGCGGACATCCCGGAGCGCCACTGGAAGCGCTACGGGCGGGAGCGAAGTCTCCCCGGCTAGTCCGGGCGCTCGGAGCCGAGGGTGAAGGTGTTGAGTCCGGCGCCCCCGTCGACGGCGATCTCCTGGCCGGTGACCTGGCCGGCCTCCTCCGAACAGAGGTAGGACACCGCGGCGGCGATCTCGGCCGGCTCGACCATGCGGCCCGAGGGGAGGAGCGGCATCAGGCGCTCGAGAACCTCGTCGGGCATGCCCCGCACCTTCTCGGTCGACACCATCCCCGGCAGGACGGCGTTGGCCGTGATCCCCCGGTGGACGTTCTCGGCGGCCACCGTCTTCACCATCCCGAGCAGCCCCGCCTTCGAGGCCGAGTATGCGACCTGGCCGCGGAGCCCGGTCTTCGCAGCGCCCGACGAGATCGCCACGATCCGGCCCCAGCCTCGCTCACGCATTCCGGGGAGGCACGCCTGGATGGCGCGGAAGGCCCCGGTCAGGTTGACGTCGATGTCTCGCGCCCACTGCTCGGCCTTCATCCTGTGAGCGGGCGCGATGGTGTCGGTGATCGCCGCGTTCGAGACGCAGACGTCGATTCCGGTCAGCTCGGGGAGCTCGTCCGATCTGAGGTCGAGCTGCAGGTCGCAGCCCTCGTCGCGGTCCAGGGTGGTCACGTCCAGGCCGTCGGCACGCAGGCGCTCCGCGATCGCGGCGCCGATTCCGCGGGCGGCTCCGGTGACGAGCGCGCTGCGGCCGATCTCCGGCGAGGAGCTCACAGCTCGGTCTCGTGGCTCCCGGCGCGGCCCGCGTCGGTCTTCTCATAGAAGCGGCCGAGCAGCGACATCGTCTCGTCGGGATCCGCGCAGGTGTAGGCGTTCCAGGCCTCGGCCCGGAGTTGCTCGTCGAGGGTCTTGCCGACCGTGTCGAGGATGGTCTGCTTCGCGGAGCGCACGGCGCGCTGCGAGTTGCGAAGGATCTGGCGGGCGACCGTCTCGGCCTCCGCCATCAGGGTCTCGTGTGGAACCACCTTGGAGACGAGGTTCCATTCCATCGCCTGGCGCGCGTCGATCGGCTCGGCGGTGAGCAGCATCTGCATGGCGACGGCGACACCGGCTGAATTGACCAGGCGGACGATCCCGCCGTCGCCGTGGTGGAAGCCGCGCCGGGCCTCGAAGGAGCCGAACATCGCGCGATCCGAGGCGATGCGGATGTCGCAGGCGAGGGCGGTCTCCAAGCCGCCGGCGAGCGCCCAGCCGTTGATGGCGCCGATGATCGGCTTGTAGATGCGGTGCATGCCGCGGGTGAAGCCGTTGAGGCCGAGCTCGGCGATCTGCCGCAGATCGTCCGGCTTCTGCTCGGTGATGATCGGCGGGATGTACTCCTTCAGATCTGCACCGGCGCAGAACGCGTCGCCGGCTCCGGTGAGGATCGCGACGTCCACCGAGTCGTCCTCGGCGAAGTCGGCCCAGGCGGCGATCATCGCCCGGTGCACCTCGGGGCTGACCGCGTTTCGCGCCTCGGGCCGGTTGATCGTCACGTACGCGATCCGGTCGCGCTTCTCATAGAGGACGACTCCCTCTTCAGCGGACGGCGGCGGCCCTGGGTGGTCTGGATTGTGGTGCGCCATCTGGGTCTCCTTCTGCTCGAGTCGGGGCGAGATCGTATGCCGCCGGTTGACACTCGGCGATTGGCCCGCATAGGGTCGTCTGGCCGGGGGAGCGCTCACAAGGAAAGGGGAAACGCATGCTGACTCGTTTGCGAAAGGGCTTGACCTTCTCGAACGTGGTCGCGTTGCTGGCTTTGTTCGTCGCGCTCGGTGGCGCGGCCTACGCGGGATCGAAGATCAACGGCAAGACCATCAAGAACAACACGATCGCGAAGAAGAAGCTGAAGAAGAACGTTCTCAAGGGCCTCGATACCTGCCCGAGCGGAGCGACCAACTACACGAACGGCATCTGCTACAGCGGCCAGTTCGCCCCGAACGACTGGGACGTCGCCGCGCGTGACTGCGCGAACAAGGGCCTCCGCCTGCCGGACCTCGGCGAGGGTCTCCTGGTCACGAACAAGACGGCGCTGCCGTACATCTGGACCACGGACGTCTCCGACACCGGGCCGCCGAGCACCCGCGTGATCGTGCGCACCGAGGACGCCGGTTTCACCCGGATCGCAACGATTCAAAAGGGCGGACCCGTTGCCTACGTCTGCGTGCTGAACGCGACCAACCCGCAGAGCTAGAGGTACCGCTGCGTGGCGATAGGCGGCTGACGAATCAGTCGTAGGTTGCGCGGACGACCGCGAGGTCGTCCGCGCGCCACGTCACCTCGCCGCCGCACCACTCGGCGAGGTGCTCGGCGGTGTCGGGAAAGTCGAAGTCGGGCTCGATCGGGGTCACCTGCTTCTCGGCCTTGACCACGTCGCCGATCACGAGGGCGCGAGCCTGTTCGCGGACCCGCCTGAAGAGCGTGCGCTTCGCGTCCTCGCGGAGATGGTGGACCGAGAGCACCGAGATGACCAGGTCCCAGGGGCCGTCGGGCAGCGGATCCTCCATGCGGGCGAGCTGGACGTCGTCGTAATCCTCACGCAGCCGGTAGACCATGTCCGGGCTCGAATCGAGCCCGATCACCCACGCCTCCGGATACTCCTCGAGGAGCACGCGCGTGGTCTCGCCAGTCCCCATGCCGAGCTCCAGTACCCGGTCGGGGGCGAACGGGATGGCGTCGACGGCCGCTCTCTGGAGCTCGTCGTAGCGCGGCACCTCGGCCCGGATCTCCTCCAGGTAGGTCTCCGGGTTCCAGTGGAATTGCGCGCCCAAGGTGTCTCGCTACCCTCGCAGCGAGTGTATGCGGAAGGCGGAATCGTCGATCTCGAGCGCCTCGCGCTGTCCTCGGGACAGGCGCGCGTGCTCGATCTCGAGCTGGCACTGGACCCGATCGAGCTAGGCGGTCAGACCTACGAGGTGGCCGGCGGCGGGGGCGAGGCGCGACTCGACGTTTCACGGACGACCACCGGATACGCCCTCCGCCTGCGCTTCCGCACCGAGCTGACGGGGCCCTGCGTGCGGTGTCTCGAGCAGGGATCGAATGAGATCGAGGTCGACGCGCGGGAGGTCGATCAGCCCTCCGCCCGCGACGAGGAGCTCCGCAGCCCGTACGTCAGCGACGGCGAGCT
>DASTAI010000308.1:0-7590 GCA_035712865.1 Solirubrobacterales bacterium | reverse complement strand
ACGGCCGTCTCCAGCGCGGCGAGACGATCTCCGTGGAGGGCTCTGAGGTGCGCCCCGACCAGGTGATGGGCAAGCCGCGCCAGGGTCGCAAGGTCGTGATCACCGGTGACACCGCCCCCTGTGAGATGACCCGGGTCGCGGCCCACGCGGCCCAGCTGCTGGTGCACGACGGCACCTTCGCGGTCGAGGAGTCCGCCCGAGCGGCGGAAACCGGCCACTCGACGGCACGCGATGCCGCCCAGCTCGCCGGTGATGCTGAGGTGGACATGCTCGCGATCGTCCACGTTTCGTCTCGGTACAACGTCTCCAGGGTTCTGGACGAGGCCCGCGAGGTCTTCTCCAATACCGTGGCCCCGCGCGACTTCGACCTGATCGAGGTTCCCTTTCCGGAGCGCGGCGACCCCCACCTGGTCCCCGAGGGAGCGAGGCAGCGCCCCGAGCCCCGGGCCGAGCCGGCGCCGATCACCGACTAGCCGAAGCCGCCACTCCAGCGATCGCGTCCGCCACGTCGGCCGCCCGGTCCTCCTGCGGGAAGTGCTTGGCGCTGACGACCTTCGCCTCGATGCCGAGCACCTCCTCGAAGGCGCGGCGATGATCCTCTCCGAGCGCCGGGTCGCGATCGGCCCAGAGGATCGTCGCGGGCCATCCGGCCTCACGCAGCCCGTCGGTGTAGAAGCGCTCCTTCTCCTCGGTCAGCTCGAAGCCGCGGACGATCTTCCGAAAGCTCCGGCCGCCCCCGTCGCGGTGCAGCAATGCGATGTGAGCATCGATTTCGTAAGCGGGAGTGGCCGAGCGATCGCCGATCCCCTGCAGGTAGAAGAGCCAGCGCGCCACCGGTGGGCGGGTCGTCGCGACCCAGAGCGGGCCCAGCAACGGCGGCCGCGCCAGGTCCATCGTCCAGACGCGGCGGAAGTGCGCGACGTCGATCAGGGTGTCCAGCACCGTCAGACTCAGCACCCGGTCCCGATTGCGAAGCGCCCATTCGAGCCCGATCGGCCCGCCGATGTCGTGCAGCACGAGATGGGAGCGCTCGAACCCGAGCGAGTCGATCGCGGCACCGGTCCAGCGGCCGAGACCGGACCAGCTGTAGTCGAAGCCGCCGGGCTTCGCCGCGAGCCCGAGGCCCGGCAGGTCGAAGGCCACCCCCCGCAGGCCACGGGCGGCCACCAGTGGCAGGACCTTGCGGTAGAGGAACGAGCTCACAGGGATCCCGTGCATCAGGACGATCGGATCGCCCTCGCCCTCCTCGCGCACGAAGCTGCGGACGCCGCCTGCCTCGAACTCCCGGCCGGCGCGACGATGCTGCTCGATAGCTTGCGCAACCTGCGGCTTCACTGCCCGAGATCGTCTCACCCCGCTGCTACGCTGGCGCGGCAAGCCCCTTTAACCACGGTCCCGTGAGGCCGGGAAGGAGCAGAGCAGTGAGCGACGAGAAGGTCGTGCTCGATCACGACGATCTGAGGCGGACGCTGGTCCGTATCGCCCACGAGATCGTCGAGAAGAACGAGGAGTCGGATCGGCTCGCGCTGGTCGGGATCCACACGCGCGGAGCGGTGATCTGCCGCCGCCTGCACGCGCTCGTCGGTGAGCTCTCGGGCGCCGAGGTGCCCCTCGGCGACCTCGACATCTCCTTCTACCGCGACGACCTCGAGCGTCGCGGCACCCGCGACGCCCCCGTCGTCCACGACTCGCATCTGGACTTCGACCTCTCCGGCCGCACCGTCGTCCTGGTGGACGACGTCCTCTACACGGGCCGGACGGTCCGCGCCGCGATCGACGCGCTGTTCGACTACGGCCGCCCCGCGCGCGTGCAGCTCGCCGTGATCGCCGACCGTGGTCATCGCGAGCTGCCGATCCGCCCCGACTACGTCGGCAAGAACCTGCCGACCGCACCGGGAGAGAGGGTGAACGTGCGGCTGGAGGAGACCGACGGAGTCGACGAGGTCGCGATCACACTGATGCGAGGGCGCGCCGCAGCCGAAGGCGAGGCGCGACCCGTTTCATGAGGACAGCCAAGGAGACGTCATGAAGCACCTGCTCGGAGTTGAGCAACTCTCGCGTGAGGAGATGGACCGCATCCTCGAGCGGGCGGAGAGCTTCGCCGAGGTCGGGCGGCGCGACATCAAGAAGGTGCCGACCCTGCGCGGGCGGACGATCGTCAACCTCTTCTATGAGGCGAGTACCCGCACCCTCTCATCATTCGAGCTCGCGGCGAAGCGACTCTCCGCGGACGTGGTCAGCGTCAAGTCGGCCGGCTCCTCCGTCGACAAGGGGGAGTCGCTGAAGGACACCGTCGCGACGCTCTCGGCCTATGACCCGGCCGCGATCGTCATTCGCTCCCCGCACGCGGGAGCCGCGCAACTCGTCGCCGGCTGGACCGAGGCGTCGGTGATCAACGCCGGAGACGGGAAGCACGAGCACCCCACCCAGGCACTCCTGGACGTTTTCACGCTGCTCCAGCGAATGGACTCCCTGGAGGACATCAACATCTGGATCGTCGGCGACGTCCTGCACAGCCGTGTCGCGCGGTCCTGCCTGCTCGCCTTCCGGAAGATGGGGGCAAGGGTGACCCTCTGCGGGCCACCCACCCTGATTCCGCGGGGAATGGAGGCCCTCGGCTGCGAAATCTCCTACGACCTCGACGGGATGAACGAGGCCGACGTGGTCTACGCGCTGCGGATGCAGCGCGAGCGGATGAGCGAGAGCTTCGTCCCGTCGCTGCGCGAATACGCCGCCCGGTACCAGATCGACTCCCGCCGGCTCGGTCCCCGGCAGCTGATGATGCATCCCGGGCCGGTGAACCGGGGCGTGGAGCTGGCTCCGGAGGTGATCGACTCGCCGCAGTCGCTGATCACCGCCCAGGTGGAGAGCGGCCTGGTCGTCCGCATGGCGATCCTCTACGAGCTCCTCGCGGGCAGCGACCGGTCACAGCCAGAGCGCGGTCCCGCACCGGCCGACACCCCGACGATCGGACAGCCTGCATGACCCTCGTCTCGCGGGCCGGAGAGCCGGCGAACCTGGTGATCCAGGGAGCGAGGCTCTTCGACCCCAGGACCGAGCTCGATGCGAGTCGCGACCTCGTCATCCGTGACGGCGAGATCGCCGAGCTGGCGGAACCCGGCGGGGCCCCCGAGATCGAGGGCGCGGAGACCGTCGACGGAGAGGGTCTCCTCGCCCTGCCCGGCTTCGTGGACCCCCACGTCCACCTCCGCGTCCCTGGCCAGGAGCACAAGGAGGACCTGGAGACCGGCACCCGCTCGGCGGCGGCCGGCGGCTACTGCGCCGTGATCGGAATGGCGAACACCTCGCCGCCGATCGACTCCGCCGCGGTGCTCGGCTCGGTCCGCGAGCGCGCCGAGCGGGAGGCCTCCATACCGGTCGGCTTCATCGCCAACGTGACAAGGGGCATGGACGGCGTCGAGCTGACGGAGATGGCCGAGCTCCACGACGGTGGCGCAATCGGCTTCTCCGACGATGGCCTGCCGATCGCGAACGCCCGAGTGCTGCGCAGGGCGCTCCAGTATCAGCGCCTCGCCGGGGGGCTGGTCGCGCTTCACGAGGAGGACCCCGAGCTCTCCGCAGGCGGAGTGATGCACGAGGGCGAGGTCTCGGCCGCCCTCGGGCTTGCGGGGGTGCCCGCCGTCTCCGAGTCGACGATGATCGCCCGGGACTGCTCGCTCGCCCTCTATGAGGACGCCCCGATTCACGTCCAGCACCTCTCGGCCCGCAGCTCGGTCGAGGAGGTCGCGCGCGCCAAGGCCGCGGGAGTCCGCATCACCTGCGAGGCGACGCCCCACCACCTGACCCTCACCGACGAGGCCGTCCGCAGCCTCGATGCCCGCTTCAAGATGAACCCGCCGCTTCGCAGCGAGGACGACCGCCAGGCGCTGATCGAGGGCCTCCGCGACGGCACCATCGACTGCGTCGCCACCGATCATGCCCCGCACGCCGCCGAGGAGAAGGAGGTCCCCTTCGAGGAGGCGGCCTGGGGCGTCACCGGACTCGAGACGGCCTTTGCCGCCCTCTACACGGACATCGTGCTGCCGGGAGTGCTGCCGCTCGAGACACTCATCGAGCGGTTGACGTGCGGCGGTGAGCCCTTTGGGATCGAGGCGCCCCGGCTCGAGCCGGGCGCCGCCGCCAACGTCGCCCTGATCGACCCCGACCAGGCCTGGACAGTGGGCGAGGACGGCTACGAGAGCCGCTCCTACAACAACTGCTTCGCCGGCCGCGAGCTGAGCGGCCGGGACCTGATGACCGTCGCCGCCGGGCAGGTCGCCTACCGGCAGCGCTCCTTCGCCCTGGGGGTGGCCGCGTGAGCGGCGGCGGCAAGCTCGATGCGGACCGGACCGCACTGGTCGTGATCGACGTCCAGGAGGGATTCCGCAGGGCGATCCCCGGCTTCGACCGGATCGCGAGGGCGACCGCGACGCTGATCGAGGGAGCGGAGGCGATCGGAATCCCGGTCGTGGTGACCGAGCAGTATCCGAAGGGCTTGGGGGAGACCGCTCCCGAGGTCGCCGAGCACCTGCCCGAGGACGTGCGACCGCTCGAGAAGGTCGTGTTCTCCGCCGCCGAGGCGGACGGCTTCGACCTCCAGGGCCGCGACCAGGCGTTGGTCTGCGGCATCGAGACCCATGTCTGCGTCAACCAGACCGCCCTCGACCTGCTCGCCGACGGCGTCGACGTGCAGATCGCCGAGGACGCGGTGGGCTCCCGGACCGAGGAGAACAAACGGGTCGGCCTCCAGAAGATGGAGCGGGCGGGAGCGGAGATCACCAGCGTCGAGACGGCTCTCTTCGAGCTGCTCGGCCGCGCCGGCACCGACGAGTTCAAGGCGGTCCAGCGGCTGATCCTCGACTACGCGCCCAATCCGGAGGTCGTCGGATGACGCCGGGCTACGTCCTCCTCGAGGACGGCACCCGCTTCGACGGGAACCTGGTCGGCTCCGGCGGCGAAATCACCGGTGAGGTCGTCTTCAACACCTCGATGACCGGCTACCAGGAGGCGGTCACCGACCCCTCCTACGCCGGCCAGATCATCACCTTCACGTATCCACTGATCGGCAACTACGGCGTCTCGGCCGAGGCGATGGAGTCCGACAGGGTCCAGGCGCGCGGCGTGATCATGCGCGAGGGCAAGAACGGTGAGGACGCGGCCACGGCGGAGGGCGGCTGGCTCGACTGGCTGCGCGACAGCGGTACCGCGGCGATCGAAGGGATCGACACCCGCGCGCTCGTCCGTCACATCCGCGACCGCGGCGCGATGCGAGGCGGCATCTTCCCGGGCGAGCTCGCCGAGGGCGATGCCCGCGAGCGAATCGCGGCGGAGCCGTCTATGGAGGGCGCCGACTTCGCCCGCCAGGTCAGTCCATCCGAGCCGGTTGAGCTGGACGGCGATGGCCCGCACGTCGTCGGCATCGATACGGGAATCAAGCTCTCGATCATCAGGCAGCTGCGCGAACGGGGGTGCCGGGTGACGCTCCTCCCCTGCGACACCTCGGCCGAGGACGTTCTCGCCCGGGACCCCGACATCGTCTTCCTCGCCAACGGACCAGGCGATCCGGGCGCGCTCGACTACGTCGTCGAGAACGTCCGCGGAGTGGTCGGCAAGAAGCCGGTGGTCGGCATCTGCCTCGGCCACCAGCTGCTCTGCCGGGCGGTCGGCCTGGAGACCTTCAAGCTGCCCTTCGGCCACCGCGGCTCCAACCACCCGGTCAAGGATCTGGAGAGCGGCCGCATCGACATCACCTCTCAGAACCACGGCTTCGCGGTCGTCGGTCCCGGCGGCGGCCGCACGATCGAGGGCGACGAGCCGGTCCGCTGGCAGACGGACTTCGGCGAGGCGGAGCTCTCCCACCTCAACCTCTACGACCGCACCGTCGAGGGCCTCGTCCTCAAGGACGTTCCGGGCTGCACGGTCCAGTACCACCCCGAGGCGGGACCCGGGCCGCACGACGCCCGCTACCTCTTCGACCGCTTCCTTGAGCTGGCGACGTGACCGATCCGATGACACAGATCGAGGCGGTGCGGCGCACCTGGGATGCGGTGGAGCAGGGAGATCGGGAGGTGCTCCGATCCCTCGCGGCTGAAGCCGTTCACCCGGACTGCGAGTGGACTCCGCTGCTCTCCGGCGTCGACGGCAGGACCTACCACGGCCCCGACGGCATGGTCGAGTTCTTCGGGGAATGGCTCGAATCGTTTTCACCCCGCTACGAGAATCGCGAGTACGAGCTGCTCTCGGATGACGTGGTTCTGGCCAGCTGCCGCATGTGGATCGAGAGTCGCGAGACCGGGGTGGAGATGGAGCGCGAGATCGCCGTGCTAACGCAGTTCGAGGACGGCCTTCTGCGCCGCGGCCGAGCGTACGACTCCCGTCGAGAGGCGATCGAGGCCGCCAAGGGGCTGCTCGATGCCTAGGCGCGAGGACATCGAGAAGATCCTGCTGATCGGCTCGGGGCCGATCGTGATCGGCCAGGCCGCCGAGTTCGACTACTCCGGCGTGCAGGCCTGCAAGGTCCTGCTGGAGGAGGGCTACGAGGTAGTCCTCGTCAACTCCAACCCGGCCACGATCATGACCGACCCGGAGTTCGCCGACCGGACCTACATCGAGCCGCTCCTGCCCGGTCCCGTCGCGAAGGTGATCGAGCGCGAGCGTCCCGACGCCCTGCTCCCGACCCTGGGAGGCCAGACGGCCCTCAATCTCGCCAAGGCGCTCCACGACGACGGCACTCTCGCCAAGTTCGACGTGGAGCTGATCGGGGCGGACTACGAGGCGATCCACCGCGCCGAGGACCGCGAGGCGTTCCGGCGGACCATGGAGGAGGCGGGGCTGCGCGTGCCCTGGTCTCAGATCGTTACTTCGGTGGCGGAGGCGGAGGCCGGCGTCGCGGACGGGACCATCACCCTGCCGGCGATCGTCCGGCCCGCCTTCACGCTGGGGGGGCACGGAGGCGGCGTCGGCAACACCGAGACCGAGCTCGCCCAGGTGGTCTCAGAGGGCCTCGCGGCCAGCCCGATCAACCAGGTGCTGGTGGAGGAGTCGGTGCTCGGCTGGGGCGAGTTCGAGCTCGAGGTGATGAGGGACCGCAACGACAACGTCGTGATCATCTGCTCGATCGAGAACGTCGACCCGATGGGTGTGCACACCGGGGACTCGGTGACGATCGCCCCGGCTCAGACGCTCACCGATGCGCTCTACCAGGAGCTCCGCGATCAGGCGATTCGCGTGATCCGCGCCGTCGGTGTGGAGACCGGCGGCTCGAACATCCAGTTCGCGGTCGATCCGGAGTCGGGCCAGGTCGTGGTGATCGAGATGAATCCCCGCGTCTCCCGCTCGTCCGCGCTCGCCTCCAAGGCGACCGGGTTCCCGATCGCCAAGATGGCGGCGAAGCTCGCGGTCGGCTACGCGCTGGAGGAGATCCCGAACGACATAACACGAGCAACACCGGCTTCGTTCGAGCCGACAATCGACTACGTCGTCACCAAGGTGCCGCGATTCGCTTTCGAGAAGTTCCCCGGCGCCCAGGGCCAGCTGACGACCCACATGAAGTCGGTGGGGGAGTGCATGGCGATCGGGCGGACCTTCCGC
>DASTAI010000307.1:0-2807 GCA_035712865.1 Solirubrobacterales bacterium | reverse complement strand
GCTCGCGTCCAGGATGTCGGGCTCGAGACCGTTGGCGTGGAGCCGGACAAGCGGGGCATCCCCGTCGACATGCACATGCGAGCCGGGGAGAAGCTCTGGGCGATCGGCGACGTGGTCGGGATCTGGCCGCTCACGCACGTCGGCAAATACCAGGGCGAGCTGGTGGCCGCCAACATCCTCGGGCAGCAGCGGCGGGCCGACTACGAGGCGGTCCCGAGAGTCGTCTACACCGACCCGCAGGCCGCCGCGGTCGGCGCCACGTCCGCTCGCTTCAGCGGCACGGCCATGCTCGCGGAGGTCTCGAAGATGGCGACCTACTCGCGCGCCTACGCCGACTCGAACGGCTTTCTGACGCTGCTCAGCGACGGCGAGCGCCTGATCGGTGCCTACGGGCTCGGCCCCGAAGCCGGCGAGTGGATGCAGCAGGCGACCCTGGCGATCCGGGCGCATGTCCCGCTCGACGTACTCGGCGACACGATCCAGCCCTTCCCGACCTTCTCCGAGATCTACGTCGCCGCGCTGAAGGATCTTCGCTCCGCGGTCGCCAAGGCGCCGGGGCCGGTCGGAACCGGTCCGCCGATGGCCAGCTGAGGCGACCAGGGGGGTGACCAGGGTGTTTCACGGGCGCGAGCGGGCGGGCGTAGCGCGACGCTTCTCTCGGAAATTCGACGAATAGGAGCCGGGAATGGAAGCGACCGCCTCGACGAGCACCGAAATCCGCCCGTTCACCTTCGAGGTCACGGACGAGGAGCTCGACGACCTCCGGAGCCGAGTCAAGGCGACCAAGTGGCCGGACCGCGAGGTGGACCCCTCCCAGGGCGTGCAGCTCGAGACGATCCAGGCGTTGGCCGACTACTGGGCCGACGGCTACGACTGGCGCAGCTTCGAAGAGCGGTTCGCGGCTCTGCCCCACTTCATCACCGAGATCGATGGCGTCGACATCCACTTCGTCCACGTTCGCTCCGAGCACGACAACGCGCTGCCGCTCATCGTCACGCACGGGTGGCCGGGCTCGACGATCGAGCAGCTGAAGATCATCGACCCGCTGGCGAAGCCGACGGAGCACGGGGCCGAAGCGGGGGACGCCTTTCACCTCGTGATCCCGTCGCTGCCGGGCCACGGGTTCTCCGGCAAGCCCAGAGAGAGGGGCTGGGATCCGCCCCGCATCGCGAAGGCGTGGGCCGTCCTGATGGAGCGGCTCGGTTACGACCGCTACGTCGCCCAGGGCGGTGACTGGGGCAACGCGGTAACCGAGCAGCTCGCACTGCTACAGCCGGAGGGCCTGCTCGGCATCCACACCAACATGCCGGCGACGCTCTCGCCCGAGGTCTCCAAGGGCGTCCAGGGAGGCGCCGCGGCGCCGGACGGCCTCTCCGCCGAGGAGAAGAAGGCCTGGGACATCCTGGTCCACTTCTTCGCGACCGGCACCGGCTACGCCGGGGAGATGGGGAACCGGCCGCAGACGATGTACGGCGTCGCGGACTCGCCCATCGGCCTGGCGGCATGGATGCTCGACCACGACGAGGCCAGCTACCAGCTGATCGCACGCGCCTTCGCCGGGAACCCGGGTGGGCTTTCGCGAGACGACGTACTCGACAACGTCACCCACTACTGGCTGACGAACACGGGGGTCTCCGCGGGGCGCCTCTACTGGGAGAGCAAGCTCGGATTCTTCGACGTCAAGGGCGTCGAGCTGCCGGTCGGGCTCACCGTCTTTCCCGACGAGCTCTATCCGGCGCCCCGAAGCTGGGCGGAGAAGGCGTACCCGAAGCTCATCCACTTCGGTGTGGCCGACGAGGGCGGTCACTTCGCCGCCTGGGAGCAGCCGCAGAAGTTGTCCGAGGAGGTCCGGGAGACCTTCAGGTGGCTGCGCTGAGCGGCCTTACTGCCCGACGAAAGGAAACAAGGAATGGCCGACGACAATGACAACTCCGGTGCACCGACCGTCGTTCTGGTGCACGGTGCCTTCGCCGACTCATCGAGCTGGAACGGCGTGATCGAGCGATTGCAGAAGAAGGGGGTGCAGGTCAAGACCGCGTCCAATCCGCTGCGCGGGATCACGATCGACTCGGACTACGTCGCCGGAGTGCTCGACGAAACGCCCGGCCCCGTCCTCGCGGTCGGTCACTCCTACGGCGGCGCCGTGATCACGAATGCGGCGAAGCGAGCCAAGAACGTGGTCGGGCTGGTCTACGTCGCCGCCTTCGCCCCCGAGGAGGGAGAGACGCTGGGCGAGGCCACGCCAGAATCGAAGGACAGCGTCCTCAACAGCGTGCTGATCCAGCTCCACTATCCGGCGGTGAACGGCGGTCAGCCCGGCGTCGAGTTCGCCATCGATCCGGACGGGTTCCACGAGGCGTTCGCGGCCGATCTGCCCACCGCCCAGACGGCGCTGATGGCCGCCACCCAGCGGCCCGTCGCCGACCTGGGGTTCTCGGAAGCGACCGGGCCTCCGGCGTGGAAGGACCTCCCGTCCTGGGCTGTCGTGGCCACCGTCGACAAGGCGGCCGGCGCCGATCTCGTTCGCTCGATGGCTGAGCGTGCCGGCGCGACGATCACCGAGGTCCCCGGCTCGCACGTGATCATGGTCTCCGAGCCACAGGCGGTGACCGACGTGATCATCGAGGCCCTCGACGCGGTCAGCTAGTGGCCGACCTGCCGACGGAGGGCGAGCTCGGGGAGTTCGACGGCGCGAACGCCTGGCTCAATTCGGAGCCGCTGACACCCGCAGGACTCCGCGGCAAGGTCGTGCTGGTGGAGTTCTGCACCTTCTCCTGCGTCAACTGGCTGCGCACGGTGCCGTACGT
>DASTAI010000306.1:0-3514 GCA_035712865.1 Solirubrobacterales bacterium | reverse complement strand
CCGGTCGATCCGCATCAGGTCTCGGTGCTGCGGCTGCTGCCGGGGGCCGGCGACGCGCCGCTGGTCGCCCAGTTCAGCTAGCGACGACCAGGCTGCTCCACCATGAGCGAGGGGCGGCCGCTTGTCGTCGCGGCTTGGTGGCGAAGCCGGGTCGAAACTGGCTCGCCGATTGGGAACCGGTGCCATCGGGTACCGATTGACTGGTCAGTCAGCCAGCTGAAGTCGGTATCATCTCGCGCCGCCACCGTCCGCTCCCTGGAAGGACCGAACTTGAAGATCGCAGTGCTCGTCAAAGAGGTCCCGGACGCCGCAGTCGACAAGCGGATCGATCCCGACACCAAGCGCCTGGACAGATCGGGCGAGAAGAACCTCAATCCCTTCGACACCCACGCCCTCGAGGCCGCCATGCAGGTCAAGGAGGGTGGCAGCGACGTCGAGGAGATCGTCGCCGTGACCATGGGCCCGGAGAGCGCCGTCCGCGCCCTCCACAAGGCGGTCGCCCTCGGCGCGGACCGCTCGGTGCACCTCACCGACGCCGCCCTGGAGGGTTCCGACGTCAATGCCACGGGCTACGCCCTGGCCAAGGTGCTCGAGGCCGAGAGCCCGGACCTGGTGCTGCTCGGCCAGCAGTCCGATGATGGCGAGTGCTACACGATCGGTGCCGTCGTGGCCGACCACCTGCAGATGCCCTCGCTGACGCAGGTGATCAAGATGGACGTCGCCGACGGCAAGCTCACCTGTGAGCGGCAGGCCGAGTACGGCTACGACACCGTCGAGGTCGACTTGCCCGCCGTGATCAGCGTCGGTGACGCGATCAACGAGCCGCGTTACCCGAGTCTCAAGGCGATCATGGGCGCGAAGAAGAAGCCGCTCGACTCCAAGGCGATCGGCGACGTCGGCATCGAGTCCGACCGCGTCGGCGAGAGCGGCTCGCGCACGGCGGTCCTCGAGCTGAAGCCCCCGCCCCAGAAGGAGGCGGGCGAGATCATCGAGGACGAGGACACGACCGAGACCGTCGACAAGATCGTCGCCTGGCTCGAGGAAAGGAAGCTGATCTGATGCCCGGGATCCTGGTCTACGCCCTCCACGACGACGAGGGCAACTTCAACAAGAACTCCCTGGGCGCCCTCTCCGAGGCGGCGAAGCTCGCCGGCGAGCTGGGCACCGAGGCGGCCGCGGTCGTGGTCGGCGACGTCTCCGACGATGCCGCCGCCGAGCTCGGCAAGTACGGAGTGAGCAAGGTCTATCGCGCCAAGGAGGCCCCCGAGGGTCTGGCACAGCCGATCATCGACGTGATGGCGAAGGTCATGCAGGACAACGACTTCGACTACGCGCTCTTCGGCGGCGGCCTTCTCGGCTTCGAGATCGGCGCGGGCCTGACCGCCCGCCTGAACGCCGGGGTAACCATGGAGGTCACCCAGGTCAACGTCCAGGACGGCAAGCTCGTGGCCGAGCGCCCGATCCTCCAGGACTCGCAGATCGCGGACGTCGGCTACGTCGAGGTGCCCGGAATCATCATCGGGCGCCTCAACGCGTTCGACACCAACGAGGGCGACGGCACCGCCGAGGTCGAGGACGTCCAGGTCGAGCTCTCGCCCTGGTCGACGAAGGCGCGGATGGTCACCCGGGGCGAGCAGCGCGGCGCCGACGTGAACATCGAGGACGCCAACATCCTGGTCGGCGGTGGCCGCGGGCTCGGCAAGGCCGAGAACTTCGAGCTCGCCGAGCAGCTGGCCGAGTCGATGGGCGGCGCCGTGGCGGCGACCCGAGCGGTTGTCGACGCGGGCTGGTATCCGTACGCCGCGCAGATCGGCCAGACCGGCAAGACGGTCGCGCCGAACCTGTACCTCGCACTCGGCATCTCCGGAGCGATCCAGCACAAGGTCGGTATGCAGAACTCGGAGAACATCCTCGCCATCAACAAGGACCAGAACGCGCCGATCTTCGAGTTCTCGGACCTCGGCGTGGTGGGCGACCTCCACAAGATCGTCCCCAAGCTGACCGAGGCGATCAAGGCGAAGAAAGGTTCGTAGTGGCCGTCGAGCCGCTCGAGTATCCGCCGCCGGTGAAGCCGGCGGAGGAGTTCATCACCGGCATCACCGATCCCGAGGAGGAGAGGATCGAGGTCGGCGTGGCGATCGTGGGCGGCGGCCCCGCGGGGCTCGCCTGCGCGATCAAGCTGATGCAGCTGCTCGAGGACGAGCCGGAGCTGACCGAGAAGCTGGGGGAGGTCCCGGTGGCGGTCGTCGAGAAGGGCAAGACCCCCGGGGCGCACCTGCTCTCTGGCGCGAACATGAAGCCCTCGGCGATGCGGGAGCTGTTCCCGGACCTCGATCCCTCGGACTGGCCGGTCTACCAGGAGGTGACCAAGGACGCGGTCTACTTCCTCACCTCGAAGCTCGCGGCGCCACTCAAGCCGATGCCGCCGAACTTCCGGAACCACGGCAACTACGTCACCTCGATCGCCAAGCTGGGCCGCTTCCTCGGCGAGAAGGCGGAGGAGGCAGGCGTCTACATCCTCAGCGAGACCGCCGCGGACAAGCTCCTCGTCGAGGACCGAATCGTCCGTGGCGTGCGCTCCGGCGACAAGGGTCGCGGCAAGGACGGCGAGGAGCTCTCCAACTTCGAGCCCGGGTCCGATCTCGTCGCCAAGGCGACGGTTCTGGCCGAGGGGACGCTCGGCCACCTCACGGATGCGGCGCTCGAATACTTCGACCTCAGGGGCCCGGATCCCCAGCGCTGGGAGCTGGGGGTGAAGGAGGTCTGGGAGGTCGAGAAGCCGCTCGACCGAGTCATCCACACGCTCGGTTGGCCGCTGCGCTGGCGGCCGAAGTACAAGGAGGCGGGGGGCAGCTTCATCTATCCGATGGGCGAGGACAAGGTCTGCATCGGACTCGTCGTCGGCCTCGACACAAGCGACGCCACCTTCTCCACCCACGACGCGCTCCAGGAGCTGAAGACCCATCCGTTCGTCAAGAAGATCCTCGAGGGCGGCAAGCGGGTCGCCTGGGGCGCGAAGACGATCCCCTCGGGCGGCTACTGGTCCATGCCGAAGCGCCTCTCGAGCCCCGGCATGGTGATCACCGGCGACGCCGCCGGCATGGTCAACGTGCCGACCCTGAAGGGGATCCACTACGCGATGCACTCGGGCATGTACGCCGCGGAGGCGATCGTCGAGTCCCTCAAGCAGGACTCGGTCAATTTCGAGAGCTACGAGCGCAAGGTGAAGGGCTCGTTGATCGAGAAGGACCTCTGGCAGTCGCGCAACATGCGCCAGCCGCTCTCTAAGGGCCTGATCTTCGGCGGCGTGATGGGCAGCCTGATGGTCCTCACCAAGGGCGCCTTCCCCGGCGGTCACTGGAAGAACGAGCCTGACGCCGAGGTCCCGGTCGAGCCCGAAGGCGCTGTGCGGAAGTACCCGAAGCCGGACAACAAGTACATCTTCGACAAGCTCAACTCGGTCTTCCTCTCCGGCAACGCGACCCGCGACGATGCGCCGAACCACATTCGGATC
>DASTAI010000305.1:0-2030 GCA_035712865.1 Solirubrobacterales bacterium | reverse complement strand
GACGGAGGTCGGGCGCCTCGTCATGCAGGGCGCCGCCGCGACGATCAAGCGCGTGACGCTCGAGCTCGGGGGCAAGTCGGCGAACGTCGTCTTTGCGGATGCTGACTTGCCGAAGGCGGCGGCCGCGGCGCCGATGGCGGTGTTCGGGAACGCGGGACAGGACTGCTGCGCGCGCTCGCGCATCCTCGTCGAGCGCAGCGCCGTGGAGCGCTTCCTGGAGCTGCTCGAGCCCGCGGTCCAGTCGCTGCGCGTCGGCGACCCGCTCGACGAGCGCACCCAGATGGGCCCGCTGATCTCGGCCGAGCGCCGCGCCGAGGTGGCGTCGTTCGTCGACGACGACGCGCCGGTCGCGATCCGTGGCTCAGCGCCGGACGGGCCGGGGTTCTGGTTCCCGCCGACCGTGCTGGCGCCGGTCTCGAATGACGACCGCCCCGCCCGCGAGGAGATCTTCGGCCCGGTGGCCTGCGTGATCCCGTTCGACGACGAGGCGGAGGCGATCCGGATCGCCAACGACACGATCTACGGCCTCTCGGGATCGGTCTGGACCCGGGACGGAGCGAAGGCGATCCGGACGGCCCGGGCGATCGAGAGCGGGGTTGTCTCGATCAACTCCAACACCTCTGTGCGGGTCTCGACGCCGTTCGGCGGCTTCAAGCAATCGGGCGTCGGCCGTGAGCTCGGCCCGGACGCCCTCGACGCCTACACCGAGATCAAGAACGTCTACTACGCAACGGAGGGATAGATGGCCGGTCGCCTCGAGGGGAAGGTGTGCGTGATCACGGGAGCAGCGAGCGGCATCGGCGCCGAGACCGCCCGCCTCTTCGCGGCGGAGGGCGCCCGCGTCGTCGGGGTCGACCTCTCAGAGGGCGCGGAGGGAGAGTTGACCATCCAGGCCGATGTCGCCGACGAGAACTCGGTGGCGGACATGTACACGAGGGTGGCCGGGCAGATGGGTCGCATCGACGTCCTCTTCAACAACGCCGGTATCAGCCCCGAGGACGACGTCTCAGTCCTCGACACCTCGCTCGACGCCTGGCAGCGGGTGCAGGACGTCAACCTCAAGTCGGTCTTCCTCTGCTGCAAGCACGGCATCCCGCACCTGATCACGGCGGGCGGCGGCTCGGTGATCAACACGGCTTCCTTCGTCGCCGTGATGGGGGCCGCCACCTCCCAGATCTCCTACACGGCATCGAAGGGCGGCGTCCTCGCGCTCTCGCGCGAGCTGGGCGTGGAGTTCGGGAAGAGGGGCGTTCGCGTCAACGCCCTCTGCCCCGGTCCGGTCAACACGCCGCTGCTCCAGGAGCTCTTCGCCAAGGACCCGGAGAAGGCGGCGCGTCGCCTGGTGCACCTGCCGATGGGGCGCTTCGCCGAGGCTCGGGAGATCGCCCAGGGCGCTCTCTTCCTCGCCTCCGACGACAGCTCCTACATCACCGCCTCGACCTTTCTCGTCGATGGTGGCCTCTCCGGCGCGTACGTCACGCCGGAGTAGCGACGGCCCCCCTCCAGCGCGGCGGCAGGCGCTACGGCGAACTCGGTCCGCCGCCCTAAATCTTGAGCCGTTTGAGCGCCGCCCGAATCTCCTCCTGACTCTGCTTGTCCAGGACCGGCTCGTTCTCGAGCCAGAGGACGAAGGCGTGCAGCCAGAGCAGCCGCACGTCCATGTCCAGCTCGGTCGCGTAGGCCATCAGAACCTCCTCTGGCTGCCGCGGCCAGGCGACGCCGTCCTCAAAGCGCGCGATCGTCGCCTGGTTTACCTCGATCGCCGCCGCGATCTTGACCTGCTTGACCTGCGCCTCCTCGCGTGCCGTGCGACAGGCGCGCCCCAGCCAGGGGAGCAGGGGACGGGGAACCTCCTCGGCTTCCATGCCCGCAGTTCTATCCGACCATCGCGACATCGGGCTGGCGGCTGGCGGATCCGGACTCATATGCGCAGCGTAGCTTCGTTTGGATCATATGCATACAGTTGTATATTTTGAATCTATATGATACAACGTAGAACATCCGGGCACCGACGCAGGACACATCCGGTG
>DASTAI010000304.1:0-10793 GCA_035712865.1 Solirubrobacterales bacterium | reverse complement strand
TGCTCGGCATCGGCATCGGGCTCGCCTTCGCGGCGATGGCGAACCTGATCGTCGAGGCGGTGCCGCCCGATCAGACCGGCGTGGCGACGGGCGTCAACACGATCACGCGGACGATCGGCGGCGCCTTCGGCGGCCAGATCGTCGCGACGATCATCTTCGGCGGGGGCGGGCCCACGGAGGTCTCCTTCACGCTCGCGTTCGCGGTGATCGCGGGCTCCCTGGTGCTCTCCATCCTCGCCGGCCTGGCGATCCCTCGCACGCCCCGCAGGAGAGGCGGCGGGTGCCGGCGGGCGCGGTAGCCGAGTCGGCGTAGCGGCCACCAGGCCGCTCCACTATGAGCGAGAGGCGGGGACCTCGAGCGGTTATGTGGGGCGGCCGCTCGTGGACGCGATCTGATGGCGAAGCCGAATCAGTCCAAATGCCACGGGGTCAAGACCCGGGGGCCATCCTCGGTGACGGCGACGGTGAACTCGAAGTGGGCTGCAAGAGAGTCGTCGGCCGAATACACCGCCCAGCCGTCTGAGCCCATCCGCACCTCCGGCCCGCCGGCGTTGACCATCGGCTCGATGGCGAGCACCATCCCCTGCTCGAGCTCAGGCCCCTTGCCGGGGTCGCCGAAGTTCGGGATCTGCGGGTCCTCGTGCATGTCGCGGCCGACGCCGTGACCGACCAGGCTGCGAATGACGGAGAGGCCGTCGCGCTCGACCCGCGTCTGGATCGCGTGCGAGATGTCGCTCAGGTGGTTGCCCGCCTTCGCCTCCTTGATCCCCTCGAGGAGGGCGTCCTTGGTCGTCGTCAGGAGCGGCTCCGCGCCCTCCGGCTCCTCGCCGATCGGCACGGTGATCGCGGCGTCGGCCACCCAGCCCCCGTAGGTGACGCCGACGTCGATCGAGAGGATGTCCCCGCGCCGCAGCTCGTACGGCCCCGGGATCCCGTGGACGACCATCGAGTTCGGCGAGGTGCAGATCGAGCCGGGGAAGCCACGGTAGCCCTTGAAGGAGGGGACCGCACCCTGGGAGCGGATGAACTTCTCGGCCGCCTCGTCGAGCTCCTTCGTCGTCACTCCGGGACGGGCCTTCGATCGCAGCATCCGGATGCAACGGGCCTGGATCTTGCCGGCCTCTGCCATCTCGTCGATCTGCGCTGACGTCTTGCGAATGATCATGCCGCGATACATCTCACATGCCCTCCTCTTCCTCTCGGCGGAGAGTGGCGATGATCCCGTGGATCCGCTCCTCGACCTCGTCCGGTGACCGCTTGCCGTCCACACGGTTGAGGATGCCACGTTCGTCGTAGTAGTCGATCAGGGGCTCGGTCTTCTCGCGGTACTGAGCCAGGCGGTTCTTGATCACGTCCGGCTTGTCGTCTTCGCGGACGATCAGCTTCGCGCCGTCGATGTCGCAGAGTCCCTCCTGCTTCGGCGGGTCGAATTCGACGTGGTAGATGTGGCTCGGGTTCTCCGAGCAGGTGCGACGTCCTCCCAGCCGGCGGAGGATCTCCTCCTCCGGCACCTCGATCAGGATGACGGCGGTGAGCTCACGTCCGAGCTCCTTCATCTTCGCGTTGAGCGCCTCCGCCTGCGGGACGGTGCGCGGGAAGCCATCGAGGATGAATCCGTCCGCGGCCTCCTCGCCCTGAAGCCGCTCGGCGATGACGCTGATGATCACCTCGTCCGGGACCAGGTCCCCGCGGCCCATGTACTCCTCGGCCTGCTTGCCTACCTCCGTCCCCTCCTTGACGGCCGCACGCAGAATGTCGCCGGTCGCGTAGTACGGCAGCCGGAAATCCTCCTGCAGGCGCTCGCCCTGAGTCCCCTTGCCGCTCCCCGGCGGCCCCAGCAGGATCAGGTTCAGCTCGGGCAAGCCCGGCACCCGGTACGCGTCACTTCAGGAAGCCCTCGTAGTTGCGCATCATCAGCTGCGCCTCGAGCTGCTTCACGGTGTCCAGCGCAACCCCGACCACGATGAGGATCGAGGTTCCGCCGAAGAAGAAGTTGGCCGACGTCTGACTGATCAGGATCGTCGGCAGCGCCGCGACCGCGCCCAGGTAGAGGGCGCCGGGAAAGGTGAGCCTGGACAGGATCCTGTCCAGATATTCGGCGGTAGGTCGCCCCGGACGCACGCCGGGGATGAACCCGCCGTACTTCTTCAGGTTGTCAGCCTGGTCGACCGGGTTGAAGGTGACCGCCGTGTAGAAGTAGGTGAAGATGATGATGAAGAAGACCTCGCCGACAACGTAGTGCCAGCTGTTCGGGCTGAAGAAGTTCGCGAAGTCGGTCCAGAAGTTGTTCCCGTTGCCTCCCAGCAGCTGCCCGATCGTCGGCGGGAAGGCCATGATCGACGCGGCGAAGATGACCGGGATGACGCCGGCCATGTTCACGCGCAGCGGTAGATACGTCGACCCTCCGGCGGTCATCCGCCGGCCCACTACCCGTTTCGCATATTGCACCGGGATCCGGCGCTGTCCCTCTTGGACGAAGACGATCGCGACGACCACCGCCAGCGCGATGAAGGGCATCATCACGACGAACACCTGATCGGGGTTGTTCCACCACTTCGTGATCCCCTCGGGGATCCGGGAGACGATGGAGGCGAAGATCAACAGCGAGATGCCGTTGCCGATCCCGCGCTGGGTGATCAGCTCGCCCATCCACATCAGCACCGTGCAGCCGGCGGTCAGGGTGACCACGATCAGGAACACCTTCGGGAAGGTCCGCTCGCCGATCACGTTGGTGCCGCCGACGCTCTGCGAGCTGAAGAGGAAGACGAAGCCGAGCGACTGCGCGAAGGCGAGCACGACGGTCAGGTAGCGCGTGTACTGCGTGATCTTCTGCTGACCGACCTCGCCCTCCTTCTGGAGTCGCTCCAGAGACGGCACGACCACCGTGAGGAGCTGCAGGATGATGGAGGCCGTGATGTAGGGCATGATCCCGAGGGCGAACAGGGAGAGCCTCGAGAGGCTTCCGCCCGAGAAGAGGTTGAGGAAGCCGAGGATGTTCGAGCCGCCGACGTTGTTGAGGTTGTCCGAGAGGACGTTCGGATCGACTCCCGGCGAGGGGATGTAGGCGCCCAGCCGGTAGAGCGCCAGGATCGCAGCCGTGAACATCAGCTTCTTCCGGATGTCCGGGACGGAGAAGGAGTTGAGGATGGTCTGGAGCATCAGTCGATCGTCTCGACGGTGCCGCCGGCTGCCTCGATCTTCTCCCTCGCCTGTGCGCTGAAGGCATGGGCCCGGACCGTCAGCTTCTTCGAGATCTCGCCCCGGGCGAGGATCTTGACCGGGTGCCGGCGCTTCGCGAGGCCGGCCTCGCGCAGGGACTCGGGCGTTACCTCGTCATTCGCCTTGAAGCGGGCATCGAGGTCGCTGAGGTTGACCGGCTGGGTCTGGGTGCGGAAGTTCTCGAACGGCATCGACATCTTCTTGTTCGGCCCACGAAGCTTCCGCATGCGCATGTGGACGGGGTTCTGGCCTCCCTCGTACGCGACCTTGCGCTTGTTGCCCGAGCGGGCGCCGGCCCCCTTGTGGCCTCGCCCGGAGGTCTTGCCGTGACCGGAGCCCTCACCGCGGCCGACCCGCTTGCGTGGGCGTCGCGAGCCGTCGGCGGGCTTCAGCGTGTGCAGTCCGACCCTCTTCTCCTCAGCCATTCTCGACCTCGACCAGGTGACTGACGGTCCGGATCATGCCCTGGAGCTGCGGGGAGTCGGGATGCTTCGCTTCGCGGCCGATGCGGCCGAGATTCAGGGATCGCAGCGTCGCTCGCTGCGACTCCGAGGCGCCGTTCGCCGACCGCACCTGCTTTACCTGGACATCCGCCATCAGGAGCTTTCGTCGGTGCTTGCCGGTGTCGCGGCTTCGCCACCGGAAGAGTCCGCCTCGCCTGCTGGGGGCTCAGCCCCCTCCGGCGTCGCATCCTCCTTCGGCGTCTCTTCATTGCCGGTCTCCGCCTCCGCGCTCGCGCCGTTGCCGACGCCGAGCACCTCGCGCACGGAGATGCCGCGCAGCGCCGCCACGTCCTCGGGCCTGCGCAGGCTGTAGAGGCCCTCCATCGTCGCCTTGACGAGATTGATCGGGTTCTGCGTGCCGATGCTCTTGGTGAGCACGTCGCGAACACCGCCCAGCTCGAGGACCGCCCGTACCCCACCGCCGGCGATGACGCCGGTACCGGGGCTCGCCGGGCGCAGGACGACGTGGCCGGCGCCGAAGCGGCCGATCACGCGGTGGGTGATTGTCTGGCCGTACTTGGGGACGCGGATCAGGTTCTTGCGGGCGTCCTCGACCGCCTTCTGGATCGCGAGTGGGACCTCGCGGGCCTTGCCGTAGCCGATCCCGACCACGGAGTCCTCGTCGCCGACGGCGACCAGGGCGGTGAAGGAGAACCGCCGGCCGCCCTTGACGACCTTGGCGACGCGGTTGATCTCAATCACCCGCTCCTGCAGGTCGAGCCCCTTGGGTGAGACGCTTTCTACAGCCATGGAACGGATGAGGGTAGAGGACGAATGAGGTCGGCCATCAGAACTTGAGGCCCCCGTCGCGAGCGCCCTCGGCGATGGCCGCGA
This sequence comes from Solirubrobacterales bacterium, assembly GCA_035712865.1. Classification (GTDB taxonomy): domain Bacteria; phylum Actinomycetota; class Thermoleophilia; order Solirubrobacterales; family 70-9; genus DASUPK01. Next base: position 6,237 of record DASTAI010000304.1, on the reverse strand, counting down.
CCCGCCCGTGGAAGCGGTAGCCGCTCCGATCGAAGACGCAGGTCTCGACGCCCGCGGCCTTGGCCCGCTCGGCCAGCAGCTGCCCCGCGCGCTTCGCCTGCTCCATGGAGTCGAGTTTGCGCAGCTCGGACTCCGTCCAGGAGGCGGAGGCGAGAGTGCGGCCGGCGTCGTCGTCGATCAGCTGGGCGAAGACGCCGCGATTGGAGCGGTAGACGGAGAGGCGCGGTCGCTCGGCGTTGCCCCGGATCCGGGCGCGAACGCGGCGGCGACGGCGCAGCCTCTTCTGCGGCTTGGTGAGAACTGTCATCGCTAGGCCCTCTTCCCGACCTTGCGGGCGACGTGCTCGCCCTGGTAGCGGACGCCCTTGCCCTTGTACGGCTCCGGCGGCCGGGACTTGCGGATCCGGGCCGCCGTCTCGCCCACCAGCTGCTTGTCGATGCCGCGGACGACGATCTCGGTCGGCTGGGGAACCTCGAACTCGATTCCGTCCGGCGCCTCGATCGAGACCGGATGGGAGTAGCCGAGCGACATCTCGAGGCTCTTTCCGCGCAGGTTGGCCCTGTAGCCGACGCCCTGGATCTCGAGCCTGCGCTCAAAGCCGTCGGTGACGCCGGCGACCATGTTCGCGATCAGGCTGCGAGTCAGGCCGTGCAGGGCGCGGTGGTCGCCGCGGTCGGTCGGGCGGGAGACGGTCAGCGTGCCGTCGTCGATCGCCACCGTCATCTCGCGGTTGACACTCTGCTCGAGCTCGCCCTTCGGGCCCTTGACGCTGACAGCGCCGGGCTTGACGTCGATCTCGACGCCATCGGGAATCTCGATTGGCTTTCTTCCGATTCGGCTCATCTCAGATCACCAGACGTAGGCGACGACCTCGCCGCCGACGCCCTTCCGCCGGGCCTCGTGGCCCGTCATGACGCCGCTCGAGGTCGACATGATCGTGGTGCCCATGCCACCGAACACACGCGGGACGTCCTCATTGGCAACGTAGCGGCGTCGGCCCGGCCGCGAGACACGCTCCATCCCGCTGATCACCGGGTCGCGGCTCTCGGTGTAGCGCAGGCGCACCTTGATCACCTCGCCGACCCGGCCGGGCTCGACGTTGAAGTCGGTGATGTAACCCTGCTCCTTGAGGATGCGGGACATCTCGCGCTTCAACCGCGAGGCGGGGATCTCCACCTCCTCGTGCTCGGCCAGGAGCGCATTGCGGATCCGGTTCAGATAGTCGGTTATCGGGTCGGTGAGCATGGTCCTACCAGCTGGACTTGGTCATCCCGGGGACGTAACCGTTGTGCGCGGCCTCGCGCAGGCAGATCCTGCAGAGGCCGAACTTGCGGAAATACGCCCGCGGCCGGCCGCAGTTTCGGCAGCGGTTGTAGCCCCGGGTCTTGAACTTAGGGGTACGGCGCTGCCGCACCCTTTGTGATGTCTTAGCCATTGCCTTCCTCGTTCGAAGTTTCGTCTGATCCCCCGCCTTGGGCCTCGCCGCCGTCCTCGGCCTCGCCGCCCTCGGCTCCTTCCTCGCCCTCCTCGCCCTCCTCGGGGCGCTCGGGCTTGGCATAGGCCTCGGGGTTCTCCTCCTTCAGCTGCTCGAGGGCCGCCTGCTCGGCCTCGGCCCGCTGGCGTGCCTCCTCGCGGCGGCGCTCCTCTTCCTCCTCTTCCTCCACGTCGGCCTGGCCGGGACGCCCCTCCTGCGAGAAGGGCATCCCCAACCCGTCGAGCAGTGCGAATGCCTCCTCGTCGGTGGCCGCCGTGGTGGTGATGGTCACGTCGAGCCCGCGAACCTCGTCGATCGAGTCGTACTCGATCTCCGGGAAGATGATCTGCTCGCGAATCCCCATCGAGTAGTTGCCGCGGCCGTCGAACGACCGGGCGTTGAGGCCCCGGAAGTCGCGGATCCGGGGAACCGCGATGGAGGTGAGCCGGTCGAGGAACTCCCACATGCGGGCTCGCCGGAGCGTGACCGCAACGCCGACCGGCATGCCCTCGCGGACCTTGAATGAGGCGACCGACTTCTTGGCACGGCGGACGCTCGGGTGCTGGCCCGCGATCGTCGCCAGCTGCTCCGTGGCCGCCTCAAGCATCTGGGTGTTCTGCTTGGCCTCGCCGATCCCCATGTTGAGCGTGATCTTCTGCAGGGTCGGCACGGCCATCGGCGTCGAGTAGCCGAAGCGCTGGATCAGGGCGGGCCTCACCTCGTTCTCGTAGAGCTCCCGCAGGCGCGGCGGCGGTGCCGCCTGCTGCTGCTGCTCGGTGGCCGTCGCTTCCATCAGTCGAGGTCCCTTCCGGTCCTGGCCGCGACCCGCTTGCGCTTGCCGCCGGAACGATCGACCCGCACGCGGGTCGGCTTGTTGTCCTCGCGATCGAGCACCATCACGTTGGAGACGTGCACCGGCCCCTCCTTCTCGATGATGCCGCCGACCTCGCCGCCCTTCGACGCATCCTTGACGGAGCGGGGGCGCTGGTGGCGCTTCACGATGTTGAGGCCCTCGATGAAGACGTAGCCCTTCTTGGGGTCGGTGCGGATCACGCGGCCCCGCTTGCCGCGGTCCTTGCCGCCGATCACGATCACGTCATCGTCCTTGCGGACTCGCATCGTGCGTCCCATCAGATGACCTCCGGTGCCAGGGAGACGATTCGCATGAAGTTCTTCTCTCGGAGCTCGCGCGCGACGGGGCCGAAGATACGTGTCCCGCGTGGGGCGCCGGTCGTATCGATCAGCACCGCGGCGTTCTCGTCGAAGGCGATGTAGGTGCCGTCCCCTCGCCCGAGCTGCTTGCGCGTGCGGACAACGACGGCCTCCACGACCTCGCCCTTGCGGACGCCGCCGTGGGGGGTCGCCTGCTTGACCGTTGCGGTGATCACGTCGCCCACACGCGCGTAGCGACGCTCGGAACCGCCCTTGACGCGGATGCAGAGGATCTCTCGCGCGCCGGAGTTGTCGGCGACCCTGAGCCTTGATTCCTGCTGGATCACGAAGTGGCCCTCCTTGGCGCACGCCGCTCGCGGGGGCGCCGCAGGTCGAGCTGGGCAAGGACGCAGGGCGAAGCCTTTGGTGGTGCCAAAGGCGAGCCCGAGGACGCGGTCCCAGCGACGGCATGCGGCGTCAACCGCGAGTGGTGTGTGTCGAGAAGGGTCACTTCGCCTTCTCCAGGATCTCGACCAGGCGCCAGCGCTTGGTTCGCGAGATCGGGCGGGTCTCGACGACGCGCACCAGGTCGCCCTCCCCCGCCTCGTTTTGGGCGTCGTGGGCGTGGAGGGTGCGGGAGCGGCGCACGATCTTCTCGTACTGCGGATGCCGGCGCGCGGTCTCGATCTGCACCGTGATGGTCTTGTCCGGCTTGCTCGAGACGACGCGGCCCTGACGGGTCTTGCGGCCCGCCGAGCGACGCTCTGCCACCGGGGTGCCGGTGCCGGACTCCTTCTTCCCCCGGCGCTTGGTGCGGTAGGAGGAGCGCCGGCCGGCGGCCTGCCTGCGTGCATCGCCACGGGCGGCGGCCCGCTCATCGGGACCCTGCTGCGGGCGCTGCTCCGACGGCTCGCGCGAACGCTGCAGGCGGCGGCGAGCCTTCCAGTCGAGGCCTTCGAGCTCGTCATCGCCCCCAGCCTCAGGAGCCTCGGCTGCGCCATCGGAAGAAGCCTCCGCGGGCGTTTCCTCTTCCTCAGCCGCGGTTTCCTTCGCAGGGGCCTCCGCGGCAGGGGCCTCTTCAGCCTGAGTCTCCTCAGCCTGCGGCTCCTCCGCCGGGGTCTCCTCCGGGGTTTCTTCGGGAGTCTGTTCCTGCTGCTCTTCGTTTCGCTCTTCTTCTGCCATCAGTGCCTCAGCTCGTGTTCGAGGTCGATGCCGCGCTCCTTGGCGACGGTCAGTAGGCGGGCCACGTCGCGGCGCATGTCGGTGATCCGCGCCGTGTTCTCCAGCTCTCCGGTGGAGTGCTGGAGGCGCAGGGCGAACTGCTCCTCGCGCGTCTGGCGGATCCGCTCCACCAGCTCGTCGTCCCTGAGGTTGTGCGCCTCTGAGCCCTTCACGACTGCTCCGCGCCCTCGCGGCGGACGAACTTGGTCTTGATCGGAAGCTTGGTGCCGGCGAGGCGCATCGCGTCCTTCGCCAGGTCCTCCGGGACACCGGCGAGCTCGAACATCACCTTGCCGGGCTTGACCACGGCTACCCAGCCTTCGGGATTGCCCTTGCCGGATCCCATGCGGGTCTCGGCCGGCTTCTTCGTCACCGGCTTGTCGGGGAAGACGTTGATCCAGACCTTCCCGCCTCGCTTGATCTTGCGGGTCATCGCGACACGGGCGGCCTCGATCTGGCGGTTGGTGATCCAGCCGCGATCGAGGGCCTTCAGCCCGTACTCGCCGAACGCCACCGTGGTGCCGCCCTTCGAGTAGCCGCGCCTGCGGCCGCGCATCTGCTTGCGATAGCGAACCCGCTTCGGCATCAACATCAGGAACGACCTCCTCGCGAGCCGCCGGATGGCGTCGAGCCGTCCTCGTCGGTCAGCTCCGAGCGGTAGCCCTCGGGCATGACCTCGCCCTTGTTGATCCAGCACTTGACGCCGATCCGGCCGGTCGTGGTCTTGGCCTCGATGAAGCCATAGTCGATGTCGGCGCGCAGGGTGTGGAGCGGCACTCGGCCATCCGAGTAGCCCTCGGTCCGCGCCATCTCGGCACCGCCCAGGCGGCCAGAGACCTGGACCTTCACGCCCTTGGCGCCGGAGCGCATCGCCGAGGTGAGCGCGCGCTTCATCGCCCGGCGGAAGGCGACCCGGTTCTGGAGCTGCTCGGCGATCGACTGGGCCACCAGCTTCGCGTCGAGCTCCGGACGCTTGATCTCCTTGATGTTGACCTTGACCGGCTTGCCGGTGAGCTTGTGGAGCTCACGGCGCAGCGCATCGACCTCGGTCCCCGACTTGCCGATGACGATCCCGGGGCGCGCGGTCGAGATGTCGACCTCCACCTCGCCCGACCCCTTCTTGATCGTGATCTCCGAGAGACCCGCGTGCGAGAGCTTGTTCTCGATGTGCGAGCGGATCGCCAGGTCCTCGTTGAGGTAGTCGGCGAAGTCGCGCTCGTTGTACCAATTCGACTTCCAGTCCTGGATGTAGCCGACCCGGAAGCCAACTGGATTGATCTTTTGTCCCATTCGGCTACTCCTCCGGGGTCAGTGCCACGGCGATGTGGCTGGTGCGTTTGTTGATCCGCGTGGCACGGCCGAGCGCCCGCGGCCGGTAGCGGCGCAGCGTCGGGCCCTCGTCGACGTGGATGTCCTTGATCATCAGGTCGTCCGCGACCAGGTCGTGGTTGGCCTCGGCGTTGGCGGCGGCGGACTCGAGCAGCTTGCGGATGTCCTGAGCCGCGCTGCGAGTCGAGAAACGAAGCAGCGGCAGCGCGTCGTCGAGCGGCAGGCCGCGGACCTGGTCGGCGACCAGACGGGCCTTGCGCGGTGCGACTCGCACGAACCGGGCGCGCGCGTTGACGACGGGGCGCTCGGGCGCCTCCTTCTTGGCTGGAGCCTTCTTGGCCGCCGGCTTCTTCGCCGGGGCCTTTGCAGCGGTCTCGGACTTGCTCTCGGCCTTCGGCTTCGCGGCCGGCTTCTTTGCCGCCGGCTTCTTCGCAGGGGCCTTCGAGGTCGACTTCTCCGAGGCCTTGGAGTCGGCGGTCTTGGAGGTCGCCTCGGCCGCGCCCTTGCCTCGGGAAGCGGTCTCCTTCTTGGCCGCGGGCTTGCGCCCTCCCGAGCCACCGCTCGAGCTCGAGGAAGACTTCTTCGCCGTGGGCTTGCGCGCCGGCTTCTTCTGCTGCTTCTCGGTGTCCTTCTTCTCCTCGGCCATCAGTCCCTCTCCGAGGCGCTGCCGGCACCCGAGTGGGCCCGGAAGGTGCGGGTCGGGGCGAACTCGCCGAGCTTGTGACCGACCATCGACTCCGAGATGTAGACAGGCACGTGCTTGCGCCCGTCGTGAACGGCGATGGTGTGACCGACCATCTCGGGGAAGATCGTCGAGTGGCGCGACCAGGTCTTCAGCATCTGCTTCTGGCCCGACTCGTTCATGGCGTTGACTCGCTTGAGCAGGCGTTCCTCGGCCCACGGGCCCTTCTTGGTCGAACGTCCCATCGTCTAAGCCTCTACTTCCTCTTTCCGCGCCGGCGGCCGCGCACGATCAGCGCGTCCGAGCGCTTGCCCTTCTTGCGGGTCCTGTAGCCCAGGGTCGGCTTGCCCCAGGGAGTCACCGGGTGACCGCCGGGGGT
>DASTAI010000303.1:0-2403 GCA_035712865.1 Solirubrobacterales bacterium | reverse complement strand
CCTCGTGGTCGAGGTCGCGGACGACGGGGCCGGCGGCGCGAATCCGGCGGGCTCAGGCCTGCGCGGGCTCGCCGACCGGGTCGCGGCACTCGATGGCAAGCTGCGGGTCGAGGATCCGAGCGGAGGCGGAACGGTGGTGCGAGCTGACATCCCACTTCGCGGCGGGAATGGGATGCATCCCTGATGCGGGTCGTCGTCGCCGAGGACTCGGTCCTGCTTCGCGAGGGCGTGGCGCGGCTGCTGCAGGAGGCCGGGCACGAGGTCGTCGGCCAGGCCGGTGACGCCGACGACCTGATGCGCAAGGTGAGGGCCCACAAGCCCGACCTTGCAGTCGTCGATGTCCGCATGCCCCCGACCCAGACCGACGAGGGGCTCCGCGCCGCAAAGGAGATCAGGGCCGAGCTCCCGGGCGTCGGCGTGCTGGTCCTCTCCGGCTATGTCGAGCCGAGCTACGCGCAGGAGCTCCTCGCCGAGAACGCCGAGGGCCTCGGCTACCTGCTCAAGGACCGGGTCTCGGACGTGACCGCCTTCGCCGACGCGGTCGAGCGTGTCGGCACCGGCGGCTCCGCGCTCGATCCCGAGGTCGTCTCGGTGCTGATGGGCCGGGCGCGCGACGACGATCCACTCGAGGCGCTCACGCCTCGCGAGCGTGAGGTGCTGGGCCTGATGGCCGAGGGCCGCTCCAACGCGGCGATCGCCGAGCAGCTGGTCGTCACGGACCGCGCCGTGGAGAAGCACGTCACCTCGATCTTCGGCAAGCTCGGCCTCTCCGCCAGCAGCGAGGACCACCGACGCGTCTTGGCCGTGCTGCGGTTTCTCGACGCCTGAGCTAGAACAACGGGGGAGGATGGAGGCCGACTACGCACCCACCCCGGTCGAGGACTTCCTCGATCCCGACGATCAGGCGATGTTCCCGCGCCTGACGCCTGAACAGGTCGAATACCTGGCGAGGATCGGCGCCCAGCGGACCTTCGCCCGCGGCGACGAGGTGTTCGGCCACGGCCAACGCGAGACGCCCCTCTTCATCGTGGAGAGCGGAGCGGTGGACATCATCGACCACGCTCCGGAGGGCGACCGGTACTTCACCCAGTGCCAGGAGGCCACGTTCATCGGCGATCTCTCCATGTTCACGGGGGAGCCGACACTCGCCGCCGGCTACGCCGCCGGTCCGACGTCGCTGATCGCTCTTCCGCCGGAGGACGTGCGCCGGGTGGTCGCGACCGCCCCCTCCGACCTCGGCGACCTCCTGTTGCGGACCATGGTCGCCCGCCGCGACTGGCTCATGGGCCGTGGCCTCGGTCAGCAGAAGCTGATCGGCTCGCGTTGGTCGGGCGAGGCGTTCTCCGTCAGGGAGCTGCTGGAGCGGAACCTCGTTCCATTCACCTGGCACGACTTCGAGACCGACGCGGAGAGCCGCGTGCTGCTCGAAGGCTTCGGAATCGGTGAGGAGGAGTGTCCCGTGCTGATCCGGTCCGACGAAGTGATCCGCCGCGCGACCGTCACCTCTATCGCCGACGAACTCGGGCTGCGGGCCCAGGTGGACGGTCAGGCCTTCGACGTGGTGGTGCTCGGCGGCGGCCCGGCCGGGCTGGCCTCAGCCGTCTACGCCACCTCGGAGGGCCTCGACACCCTCGTGCTCGAGCGCTTCGCCCCGGGAGGCCAGGCCGGCACGAGCGCCCGCATCGAGAACTACCTCGGCTTTCCCACTGGTCTCACCGGCTCCGACCTCGCCCGCCGGGCGACTCTTCAGGCGCGCAAGTTCGGTGCCGTGATCTCCAGCGTGCACGAGGCCTCGCAGATGAGGGAGTCCGGGCCGGACGGATTGCGCGAAATCGAGCTGGCGGACGGACAGCGGGTACGGGGCCGCTGCATCGTCCTCGCCTCGGGCGCCGATTACCGCCGTCTGCCCGCCGAGAACGCGGAGCGCTTCGAGGGTCTCGGCCTCTACTACGCGGCCACCCACATCGAGGCCCAGCAGTGTGCCTCCGAGGACGTCGTCGTCGTGGGCGGCGCGAACTCGGCCGGCCAGGCGGTCGTCAACCTGGCCGAAACCGCGCACCAGGTCCACGTCGTCGCCCGACGGCCGCTCGAGGCGGCGATGTCGCGCTACCTGGTAGATCAGATCGAGGCCAAGTCGAACGTCCGAGTGTGGACCGGGTGCGAAGTTCGCGCGCTGGAGGGCGAGGGGAAGCTCGAGGCGGTGGTGATTGCCGGGGCCGGGCCGGACCAGCGGGTCGAGACCAGCGCCGTGTTCGCGATGATCGGCGCCTCGCCCAGGTCCGAGGGACTGGTCGACTTCGTCGGTCAGGACGACAAGGGCTTCGTCGTCACCGGCGACGAGGCGAGCCGCCACCCCGACTTCTCCCAGCACTGGAACGGCGCGGATCGAAGGCCGTTGATGCT
>DASTAI010000302.1:0-7835 GCA_035712865.1 Solirubrobacterales bacterium | reverse complement strand
CGGCGATCTCGCTGATGCGGCCGGAGGTGACGCGGCGGTTGACCTCGCATTGCCAGAGGCGGTCCTGGCCGTGGCAGAAGCCCTGGCCGTACCAGAGATCCGCCGGCGTCTGGGCCCGCACGGTCGGCATTCCCCACCGATCGCGAACGATCTCGATCCTGCCCTCCGGCCCGCGGACCCGGAGATCGCCGGAGGTCCTGGGGAGGGGATGGCGGAAGAGCCGCCACCAGATGCCGCCGGCGGTGGCGCCGAACAGCGCCGTCCCGATCCCCATCCCCTTGGCTCCGGTGCGCAGTATGCGGCCTAGGTCCATACCCATCCGAGTTTCATACCAGGGGAGCGCCGCGGAGCTCAGTCCTCGAGGTCCGCGGGAAGCCGTCCCTCGTCTTCGAGCTTCTCCAGATGCGCCTGCATGGCGATCGCCGCGGCCCCTCGCAGCTGGTCCGGGACGTCGTCCCAGACCTCGGCGAGCAGCGCGGCACGCGAGCGCTCGCCCCGCTCGAGCGCAGCCACAAGGCGGTCTTCCCGCTCCCGGCGGTGGGCGATGTACTCCGCGATCTTGGCCTGCGGGTCGTGCACCTCGGGACCGTGCCCGGGATAGAGCACCGTCAGGTCGAATGCCTGCAGCCGCCGCAGCGAGTCCATGTAGTCGCGCAGGGAGCCGCCCATCCCTCGGGGCTCGACGATCGTCGATCCCTGGCCCAGGATCAGGTCACCCGTGAAACAGGCGTACGGGCCGTCCTCCTCGCCGTCAGCGGGGAGAAGGAAGCAGAGGTGGTCTTCCGCGTGTCCGGGGCTGGCGAGCGTCCTGAGCCCGGAAACCCACTCCCCGTCCGCCGGGCGCGTCGGCTCGACCCCGAGCGCCGGGACGCCCTCGCTGTGGTCGCCATGGCCGTGAGTGAGCAGGACCGTCCCGATCCCGCCCCGGGCCTGTGCCGCGGCGCGCACCGCTTCGATGTGCGCCTCGTCGTCGGGCCCCGGGTCGATGACCACCGCGGGATCTCGGCCCACGAGGTAGGTGTTGGTCCCCTCCAAGGTCATGGGGCCCGGGTTGTGCGCGGTCAGCCGCTCGACGTCGGGAGTCACGACGCCGCATTCTGCCTGGTTGACATGTGACTAAAAGGTCACATATACTGCCGGCCACGATGGACGAGGAAGACGTGGTGTTCAGAGCGCTGGCCGCGCCGACGCGGCGGAGGCTCCTCGACGAGCTCCGCAGCGACGACGGCCAGACGCTCACCGAGTTGTCGGCCAAGCTGCCGATGTCGCGCTTCGGCGTGATGAAGCACCTCGGCGTTCTCGAAGAGGCGAACCTCGTGGTGACGCGCAGGCGCGGTCGCGAGAAGCTCCACTTCCTCAACCCCATCCCGATCCGTCTCATCCACGACCGCTGGGTGAGCAGGTACGCAGAGCCGCTGGCGGCCACGCTCAGCGGAATCAAGCGAGAACTCGAGGAGGAAGAACATGGAGAAGTACCCCGAGGCCGGGATCACGCTGCATCCGGATGACACCGCCGCCGTATTCGAGATCTACATCAAGACGACGCCCGAGCGGCTCTGGGAGGCGATCACCGACCGGGACATGAGGGCGCGCTACAGCTTCGGGGTCGGGACGGAGTCGGACTGGTCGCAGGGCTCGGCCTACAAGTCCTCGGTTCACGGGGTGATCGACATCGCCGAGGGGGAGAACGTCGAGGTCGACCCGCCACGGCGACTGGTACAGACCTTCACCGCGCTCTGGAGCGATGAAGTGAAGAGCGCTGGCGCTTCCCGGGTGACCTGGGAGATCGAGCCGGTCGGCGACGACTCGTGCCGGCTGACCGTGGTCCAGGATCAGCTCGGCAAGGGTGCGAACAACGAGCTCTACGGCGGTTGGCCACAGATCCTCTCCGGGCTCAAGACACTCCTGGAGACGGGGGAGGACCTCACGACTCCGGGCTCGCTGCGCTACTCGGGCGCGGCCCCGTCCTGATGGTCGCAGGGCCGACGCCGACGGTCTTGATGGAGGGGATCGGGCTCGGCGAGTCCCCTCGTTGGCACGACGGGCGGCTCTGGTTCTCAGACTGGGTCGCGCATCAGGTCATCGCGCTCGACCCGGACGGACGGCACGAGGTTGTGGCCGAGGTGGACGCGTTCCCCTTCTCGATGGACTGGCTTCCGGACGGGACGATGCTGATCACGGCAGGGCGAGAGCTCCTCCGCATGGAGCCGGATCGCTCGCTCGCCCTACACCGCGATCTGCGAGACCTCTCGGGCTACGGCTGGAACGAGATCGTGGTCGACGGCAGGGGCAATGCCTACGTCAACAGTGTCGGCTTCGACCTCATGGGAGGCGAGAAGCCGAAGCCCGGTCTCATCGCCATCGTCACGCCCGAGGGCGAGGCGAGGCAGGTCGCGGATGGTCTCGCCTTTCCGAACGGGATGGTCGTCACTCCGGACGACTCGACGCTGGTGGTCGCGGAGTCGTACGAGGGGCGGCTGACGGCCTTTGACATCGCCGACGATGGCGGTCTGTCGAATCGCCGGGTCTGGGCCGATCAGGGAGAGGGCGGCGACGGCATGTGCATGGATGCCGACGGAGCGATCTGGAGCCCGAAATTCCAGCGGTGCATCCGGATCCGCGAGGGCGGGGTGGTGCTGGACGAACTCGAGCTCGACCGGTTTTGCTTCGCCTGCATGCTCGGGGGCGACGATGGCCAGACGCTGTTTCTGAATGTCGCCGAATGGAACGGCCCGGAGGGAATCTTCAGAGAGCCGAGGACGGGTCAGGTTCTCGCAGTCGAAGCGCCGGCGGCTCACTCGGGCCGTCCCTAGAAATGTGGGAAGGTGCCGACATGGCAACCGACACACAGCTGCTCAGCGGCGTCGACTTCATCGCGTTCCCGGTCAAGGACTGGGAGGCCGCCAGGAAGTTCTACGGCGAGACTCTCGGGCTGCCGTTCGGGAAGCAGTGGGGGAGCATGCCGGCCGGCGAGTTCGAGACCGGAACCGTGACGATCGCCCTGATGCAGACGGACGCGTTCAACATCGAGTTCAGTCCCAACACCACACCGCTCGAATTCCACGTCGACGACTACGACGCGGCGAAGGCGGAGCTGGAGTCACGCGGTGTGGAGTTCGTGACGGACACGATCGACAGCGGGGTCTGCAAGCAGGCGATCTTCCGGGATCCGGACGGCAACGCCCTGGCGATCCACCACCGCTACGCGGCCGGCTAGTCGCGCTTCAATACGAGGGAGTCGATGGCGACCGGCACGTCGAAGACCGTGCGGCTTGGAATGACGGATCTCGATGTGTGCCCGATCGCCTTCGGCACCTGGCAGCTCGGGGGAGAATGGGGACAGTTCGACCAGTCCGACGCCGCCGCGGCGATCCGCAAGGCCCGTGACCTCGGCGTCAACCTGTTCGACACGGCCCACGGGTACGGCTTCGGCGCCTCCGAGAAGGTGCTCGGGGATGCCCTCCGCGACGACCTGACGAGCCGCCGCGACGAGGTCCTGATCGCCACCAAGGGCGGCCTGCGGATGACGGAGGACGGCCTGGTCCGCGACTCGAGCCCGGACTGGATCCGCAGCGGCGTCGAGGCGAGCCTCGATGCCCTCGGGGTCGACTACGTCGACCTCTTCCAGGTGCACTGGCCCGACGCCAAGGTCCCCTTCGCCGAAACCGCCGGCGCTCTCCAGGAGCTCGTCGACGCGGGCAAGATTCGCCACGTCGGGGTCTCGAACTTCGACATCGCCCAGATGGCGGAGTTCGCCGAGACCCGGCCGGTCGAGACCCTCCAGCCTCCCTACGACCTCTTCCGCCGTGGCATCGAGGACGAGATCCTGCCCTACTGCCGCGAGCACGACATCGACACGCTCGTCTACGGGGCGCTCTCGCACGGACTCCTCACGGGCTCGATGGACGAGAACACCACCTTCGCCCTTGATGACTGGCGCAGCGGAGCCCCCTTCTTCAAGGGAGACGCCTTCCGCAAGAACCTCGAGGTGGCTCGCGCGCTCCAGGGCTTCGCCGAGGATCAGCTCGGCGTTTCGGTCAGCCGCCTGGCGATCGCCTGGACCCTGGCGAACCCCGCGGTGGACGTCACGATCGTCGGCGCTCGCCACCCGAACCACATCGAGGACAGCGTCGCCGCGGCCGATCTCGGGCTCAGCCAGGGGGATGTCGATGAGATCGACCGGATAGCGAGCGGCTCCGCCGCGATGGGCGGTCCTCACCCGGAGATGATGCCCGAGTGACCTCCGGCTCCCAGAACATCGGGTTCGTCGGGCTCGGCCACATGGGCGGCAACATGGCGGCCCGGTATCTGGCCGCCGGCTACACCGTCCACGGGGAGGCGAGAAGCAAGGCGGGAGCCGAGGAACTGATCGAGGGGGGACTGCGCTGGGCGGCCACGCCGCGCGAGATCGCGGAGTCCGTCGAGATCGTCTTCACCTCCATCCCGAACGACGACGTGCTCCGTGACGTCGCCTCGGGCCCCGATGGAATCGTGGCCGGACTCGGCGAGGGGAAGACCTGGATCGACATGAGCACGGTCAGCCCGGCGGCGAGCCGGGAGGTCGCCGAGCAGGTGAAGGCAACGGGCGGCGCCATGCTCGACGCGCCGGTCTCCGGCAGCGTCCCCCAGGTCAAATCGGGGACGCTCACGATCATGGTCGGCGGCGATGAGGACGCCTATCAGCGCGTCGAGCCCGTGCTGGAGGAGCTCGGCACCCCCACCTACATCGGCGAGAGCGGCCAGGGCCTGGTCATGAAACTCGCGATCAACATCAGCCTGGCGGTGCAGATGCTCGCCCTCTCCGAGGGCCTGCTGCTTGCGGAGCGGGACGGGATCGATCGCGAGCTCGCCCTGAAGGTGATGACGGAGAGCCCGATCGGCTCGCCGATGCTGAAGGCACGCGTCCCGTTGATCCTCGACCCGTCCGGCGAGGCCTGGTTCGACGTCGCACTCATGCACAAGGACATTCGCCTGGCCCTGCAGACAGCGTCCGATCTCGACGTGTCGGCGCCGTCGGCCGCCGCCGCGGATCAGGTCTTGACCGAGGCCGAGAAGCTCGGATACGAGCAACGCGACATCGCCGCCCTTCGGGAAGTCCTCGACAAGAGCTCGCCTCCAGCGGCGGGCTGAGCACGGAATAGGCGGCTGAAGCCGCGGATCGACGTACCCTCGTTGAAGGCCGCCGCGCGGGCGGCGATCGTCATGCCCGCGGTCTTCGGCTTCGCGGACGGGGTGATCGGGGACCCGAACACGACGCTTGTTTCGGCTTTCGGGTCCTTCGCGGTCCTGGTGCTCGCCGACTTCCGCGGACACTGGCGAACCCGCCTGGTCGCCTACCTCTCTCTCTTCGCCGCCGGCGCGGTCCTGATCACCGTCGGAACGCTCTGCTCCGAGACCCCCTGGCTGGCCGTCACGGCCATGGCGGTCGTCGGCTTCGCGATTCTGTTCTCGGGCGCGATCAGCGGCTACTTCGCAGCCGGCGGATACGCCGCCCTGCTGCTGTTCATCCTGCCGGTTGCGGTCCCGGCTCCCGCCTCGGCGATCCCCGCGCGGCTGGAGGGGTGGGGCCTGGCCGCCGGGGTCGGCATCGCCGCCGTCATGCTGATCTGGCCCAGCAGGGCCCGGGACGGGCTTCGCGTGGCGACCGCGCGTGCCTGCACGGCGCTCGCCGAGTTGATGAAGGCCGAGCTCTCGCTCGATCGGGCCGCGATCGACCGAAGCTCGCAGGCGGCGAGGGACGCCGTCGCCAAGGCGCGAAAGATCTTCGTGGGGACGCCGTACCGCCCGACCGGGTCGACGGGCCCAACTGAGGCTCTCGCGTTTCTGGTGGATGCCACCGACTGGCTGCTCGATGTCATCGCAGCGCCTGCGAGTCGGGTGCAATCGGAGCTCGATCCGTGCCGGGACGAGAACCGGGAGGTGATGGAGGCGGCGGTCGACGTGCTCCGGGCGAGCGCCGCCAACCTCGACGGTGAGCACCGGGACCCCGACTTCGACCGCCTGGACCGGGCACGGGACGCTTCGGCGAAGGCGCTGGCTCAGCGGATCGGGGAGCAGACCTCGGGCCGGGACTCGATCGGTCCCCTGGAGGTGCCGCAGCCCTCCTTCCGGATGCGCCAGATCTCCTTCGTGGCGCGTGAGATCGGCATCGGCGCCCTGCGCACCGCCGGCGTCCCGGCACCGGGGACCGGGCTGGAGGACGTCGCCTGGTATCACCCCGCCCGGGCCGAGCGCGCGGCCGAACGGGGCCGCTCCACGGCCGAGGCGTCCGGGAGGCTCCTGCTCGAGTATGCGGGGCCGGGATCGGCCTGGTTCCGGAACAGCGTCCGCGGAGCTGCCGCGCTCAGCGTGGCCGTCCTCATCATCCAGGTCGCGACCCTCCAGCATTCGTTCTGGGTGGTCCTGGCGACGCTCCAGGTGCTGCGCTCGAATGCACTCGGAACCGGCGCGACCATCTTCCAGGCGCTGGCCGGGACGGTCGCAGGGATCACGGTCGGCGGCGCCCTCATCTATGCCATCGGCACGAATGAGGCGGTGCTGTGGGGCGTCCTCCCGCTCGCGGTACTGCTCGCCGCCTACGCGCCCAGAGCGATCTCGTTCGCGGCCGGGCAGGCCGGGTTCACGGTCGTGATCCTGATCATCTTCAACATCATCGTCCCGACCGGCTGGACGATCGGGCTGCTCCGCGCCGAGGACGTCGCGGTCGGTTGCGCCATCAGCCTGGTCGTCGGCGCCCTCTTCTGGCCGCGAGGGGCCGAGACGCTGGTTCGTCAGACCCTCGCCGACGCCTACTCCCGGAGTGCCGACTACGTGGCGGCCGCGGCGAGACGGCTCGCAAGCGGGGAACGGCAGGGAGGGCTGGGTGCTGTGCGGACCGAGGCACGCGGCGCGGCGCTTCGGCTCGACGATGCCTTCCGCCAGTACCTCTCCGAGCCCTCGGCCCGGCGCGCCAACCTCGACGATCTGGGGACGCTGGTCAGCGGCGCGGTCCGTGTGCGCCTCGCCGCCTTCTCGATGTCGATGCTCGGATCGACGCCCGACGAAGAGGGCCTCGAACCCTGTGGCAGGGTCCTTCAGGACGATGCGGGGGCCCTCGACTCCTGGTACGGGAAGTTCGGTCGAGCGCTGGCCGAGGGAGCGGATACCCAAGCGCCAGGGGACCGCGACCGGGACGGACGCGGTCCCGTCGTGAACTGCGTCAGCCAAGCCCTCGCCACCGGAACCGGCGTGATGCCCGCATCGGCTCTCAGCCTGCTCTGGGCCAGCCAGCACCTGGACATCCTCTGGCGGCTGGGCGCTGAGCTGGTGGAGCCCGCCAACGACCTCTAGCGGCTGCCGCCGGACTAGCCGGGGACCCGTTCACGGAGTCCGGCGAGGAAGCCGATAATCCGCCGCCAGGCGTCCTCGGATTCGTCGGCGAACTCGTTCTGCTTGCGGTCGAAGAAGGAGTGCGGGGCCCCGGGATAGACGTGGATCTCGTGCTCGACCCCGGCGTCCGCGAGGGCGGCATCGAACTCCTCGACCTGGTCCACCGGGATCGCCTGGTCCGCGCCGCCGAACAGGCCGAGAACCGGCCGGCTGATGTTCCGGGCTTCCGCCAGCACGCCGTGGCCGTCGAAGCGCTCGCGGGCGAGCACGCCGTAGAAACCGATGACCGCCGCCAGATCGAGATCGGGGTTCGCGCCGGCGACGAACGACATCGATCCCCCGAAGCAGAACCCGACGGTGGCGACCGACTCGACCTCTGTTCGCTCGGAGAGCTCGGCGATCGACGCCGCGATGTCGAGCCAGGCCTGGTCGAGCTTGACCTGTTCGCGGTGGGGCCCATATTCGAA
>DASTAI010000301.1:0-3235 GCA_035712865.1 Solirubrobacterales bacterium | reverse complement strand
GCCGCGGCCAGTCCGACGACGAGACCCTGATCACCTCCCGTCAGGTGCTCGAGCGGGGCGGCGCGATCTGCATCTTTCCTGAGGGGACCCGGCACCGGACGGGATCGCTGGCCCGGCCGAAGCGCGGCTTCGGCCGGCTCGCGCTGGAGAGCGGAGCGGCCGTTCTGCCCGTCGCCGTTCACGGCACCGAGCAGGTCCGGCGGGGCTGGAAGATCCGGCCGAAGAAGGTCCGGGTGCGGCTGGGGCGCGCCCTCACCTTCCCCCGGACTGAGGATCCGTCCCCGGCACTCGCGAACTCGGTCGGCGCGCGCGTGTGGCCGGTGATCGAGCTGCAGTGGGAGTGGCTCGGCGGGCTGCCGCCGCTCCGCAAGGCGGCGGTGATCGGGGCCGGC
This sequence comes from Solirubrobacterales bacterium, assembly GCA_035712865.1. Taxonomy (GTDB): domain Bacteria; phylum Actinomycetota; class Thermoleophilia; order Solirubrobacterales; family 70-9; genus DASUPK01. The sequence continues at coordinate 2,843 of DASTAI010000301.1, read as the reverse complement.
AGCTGGGGGACCGCCGTCGCCGTGCTGCTCGCGCGGGGCGGGCTCGACGTCCAGTTGGGAACCCGCACCCCGGAGCGGGCCGACGAGATGAACGAGACCCGCACCAACGAGGAGTACCTCCCGGGCGTCGAGCTTCCGGAATCGCTGACCGTGAAGCGGGCCGCCGACATCGAGCTGGCGGGCATCGATCTCGTCTGCCTGGCCGTGCCCTCCGCAGCGCTGCCGCAGGCGGTGGGCGCGATCGGCGACCGGGTGGGGCAGCGCGCCTCCGTCCTGCTGCTCAGCAAGGGGATGGTCGCCCCGATGGCCGCGCTTCCATCCGAGTATGTGTCGGAGCGGGTCCGGGCGCGTGCCATCGCCTCGCTCGGCGGCCCCGCGCACGCGAGGGAGGCCGTCTCCGGGACCGCCGCACTCGTCCTGGGCAGCCGCGATCCGGACCTGCGCGATCAACTCGGGAGCGTCTTCGACGAGGCCGGGCTCGTCTGCGAGCGCACCGACGACATGATCGGAGTGGAGGTGGCCGGCGCGGCCAAGAACGCGGCGGCGCTCGCCGGCGCCGCGGCTCGGGCTCAGGGGATGAACGCCGCCGGCATCGCCACGGCGCAGGTGTGGCGGGAGTGCGTCGCCTACGCGCGCGCCCGCGGCGCCCAGCACGAGACCTTCGCGGGGATCGCCGGTGTCGGCGATCTGACCGCCACGATCCTGGCCGAGGGCAGCCGCAACCGCCGTGCCGGAGAGCTGCTTGGGCAGGGCACGCCGCCCGACCAGATCCCCGGGATCATCGGCCAGGCCTCCGAGGCGCTCGACTCCGTGCCGCTGATCGCGGAGGCCGTGCGCAGGTCGGGCATGGGCAGCTCGGCGCTCGACGGACTGTCGGAGCTGGTCGGCGGGGAGATCTCCACCGGCGAGTGGATGGCGCGGGTGAGGCAGGCAGAGCGGGCCAGGCGGGAGCCCACCGCGGGAGGTCGCGCCGCCTGATGAGCCCTCTGGCCATGAGTACGCTTGCTGCGTGTCCGACTCGGATCAGGGCTCGGCTGCCACGGCCGAGTCGAAGGCGGAGCTCGACCGGGCGTTCGAGAGCCTCTATCGCGATCACCTGCGCGACGTCTACTCCTACTCCTACTACCGAATCGGCAACCACCACGACGCCGAGGACGTCACCGAACAGGCCTTCCTCCAGGCGTATCGGCACTTCGAGCGCGCCCGGCGGGAGTCGAATGGCCGGCCCCTCCGGCCCTGGCTCATCCGCATCGCCCACAACCTCGCTTCGAACTACCACCGGGACAGGGCGCGCCGGCCTCAGCGCGTCTTGGACGAGTCCGAGCCGATCGCGGCGCCGCACGGCACCGAGCGCATCGTCGAGGGGCGGGAGGAGCTGAAGAGCGTCATGGACCACCTCCAAAGACTCCCCGACGACCGCCGCGACGCGCTGATCATGCGCTTCGCTCTCGCCATGGACAACCGGGAGATCGCCAGAGCCCTGGGCCGCTCCGACGGGGCGACCAAGGTCCTGATCCACCGCGCCATCAAGCAGCTGGAGGAGGAGATGAGCCCCGATGGCAGCTGAGCCGACCCGTGACGTCGAGAACCTGCTTCGTTCCGCCCTGCGCCCGATCGAGCCGCCGGAGAACCTGGCCGGCCGGGTCGAGGAGACGCTGAGCGCTGTGACCGAGGCGGCGGCCGAGGAGCTCTCGGCCTGGGCCGAGGAGCTCTCCGAGTCAGAGCTTCGCTCGCTGCGCGACCCTCGCAACTGGGTCCGCCCGGCCGCCGCGATCGCTGCCGGGGGCGTCGCGGCCGGCGGCCTGGTCCTCGTCGAGCTCCGCCGCCGAGGGGGCAAGCGGAGCCCGTCCCGCCTCTCGGGGCTCGCGGAGCAGGTCTCGGACATCGCGGATCAGGTCCGACACCAGGTCCGGAACCGCTAGGTCGCGGGGGCTGCTCGAGTCACCGGGCGCGAGGCGTAGAAGGCGATCACGCCGGTGATTCCCAGGATCAGATGCAGGACGTTGTCCTCGTTGTTCACGGGGACCAGCCGGAACAGCGTGTCGTGCTCCGCGATGAACCCGATGCCGCTGTTGCTCGTCGCTATGAAGCCCAGCACGCAGAGGACGATGTAGAGGACGCCCACGAAGAGGGCGGCGCCCCTGGCCGCCGATCCGGCGCAGATCAGCAGCAGCGCGCCGATCGCGATGTGAACCAGGTTGTGCCAGCCGTTCACCGAGAGAACGCCGAACACATCCTCCGTCCTGATTGAGTCCCCTGTCGCGAAGCTGGCCTCGTAGAAGAAGCCGATGATTCCGGCGATCACGAGTACCGCGCCCACGAGAAGGCAATACAGCCTTGCGGGGCTTGCTTCCTCCATGCGTTCTTCCTCCATGGCGTACATGATCCGAATTTCTGAGCCCGTCGTAGTTACCTTCGTGGGAGGCATCCAACTAGATCTGTCCACGCTGCTCGAGAGATGACCCGGGCGGAGCTCCAGCGCCTCGCGGACGAGGACCTGATGCCCCTGGTCGCGCGCCAGGATCCCATCGCCTTCGAGGTCTTCTACGACAGGCACTCCGGCGCGGCCTACTCACTCGCCTACCGGATCGTCGGCAGCCGGACGGCGGCGGAGGACGTGACTCAGGAGGCGCTGATCTCGATCTGGCGAAGCGGCGCCCGCTATGACCGCGCCCGCGGCAGCGTCCGCGCCTGGACGCTCGGAATCGTCCGCAATCGCGCGATCGACATGCTCCGCAAGGAGTCGGGGCGGTCTCCGAAGCTGGCGGCGGGAGGGGACGAGATCCTCGAGCGCAGAGCCGCCGAGGAGCTGACCGACACCGAGGCGGTCCGGCGCGAGACGG
>DASTAI010000300.1:0-7398 GCA_035712865.1 Solirubrobacterales bacterium | reverse complement strand
GAGCAGCTGATCCGCAATGACCTCTGGGAGCACGTGGTCGAGCCCGTGCTCCACACGGAGTACAAGGAGCTCTACACCGAGAAGGAGCTGCTCGAGAACTTCATGGTCAATCCGACCGGGAAGTTCGTGATCGGCGGTCCGGTGGGGGACGCCGGCCTGACCGGCCGGAAGATCATCGTCGACACCTACGGCGGCGCGGCCCGCCATGGCGGTGGGGCGTTCTCCGGCAAGGACCCGTCCAAGGTCGACCGCTCGGCTGCCTACGCCGCCCGCTACGTGGCGAAGAACGTTGTGGCCGCCGGGCTCGCGGACCGCTGCGAGCTCCAGGTCGCCTACGCGATCGGCGTCGCGCACCCCGTCTCGGTGATGGTCCAGACCTTCGGGACCGGCAAGGTGAGCGACGCGGAGATCGCGCGGATCGTCCAGGAGGAGTTCGACCTGCGGCCGGCCGCCTTCCGGCGCTATCTCGACCTGCACCGGCCGATCTTCCAGAAGACCGCCGCCTACGGTCACTTCGGCCGCGACGACGCCGACTTCACCTGGGAGCGGACCGACCGCGCCGACGCCCTGCGCCGGGCAGCCGGACTGGGCGAGAAGGCCGAGGCTCCGGCCTAGTTCCTAGCTCTGAGGTTCGGGCTCGCCCTGGAGCCCGCTGAGCAACGGCGTGGCGTGCTCGACCTGCTGCACCACCTGCTCGGGCTGCGCGACGCCGGCGAAGACGAAGTTCGACTCGTCGGTGCCGGCGGTGGTGAACTCGACGTCGCCGACCTGCACCAGCCGCTCATATACGCCCTGGGTGTAGTTCACGTTCTGGACGCGCTGAAGCCGTGTCTCCTGGACCCTGCGGGAGATGATTCCGACCTTGATGTTGAGGCGGCGGTCCGTGATCGTGTAGACGGTCGCGACCCGCTTGACGAACCCCACCAGGATCGTGATCGCCAGGACCACGGCGAAGACGAGGACGCCGAGGCTAAGGCTCGAGTCGATGAGCCCCGCGAGCACTCCGGCCGCGGCGCCGACCAGGGCGCCCTTGAGATAGAAGCCGAGAATCGCTCTCCAGGACGGGTGCCCCTGGTAGATCAGCTTCTCCCCGGACTGGAGGTCCACGCCGGGGAGCCTACTGCGCCGCCGGGCGGCGACTTAGGCTGGGATGCGAGCGTTCCCGGAAGCGAAGCCGAGGAGCAGCCCGTTCATGAGACCGATTGCCAAAGTCGAGCCGCTGCTGACGACCCGGAACGTCTCCGGGCCGTTCGACTACCGCCTGCCCGAGGCGATGCATGAGGTCGAGGTCGGCTCGGTCCTCGTCGTTCCCTTCGGCCGCCGCCGCGTCGTCGGCGTCGTCGTCGGCCTCGCCGACCGCAGCGATCTCCCCCCGGACCGCCTGGCCGAGCCGCTCCAGGCGCTGGAGGCCGGGGTGCCGCCGGAGCTGGTGGCGCTCGGCCGCTGGGTGGGGGAGGAGTACTGCTCGACCCCGGCTCGTGGGCTGGGCCTCGTGCTGCCACCCGGGGTGGGGACCGGGGCAGAGGCGCGCCGGGTCCGGCCGCTGGTGGAGCTCGAGGTGGAGGCGACCGAGCAGGGGTTGGATGCGATCGCGGGAGGCCAGCGCCTCGGATTGCGGCAGCGAGCCGTACTGCGGGCTCTCGCCCCCGGACCAAGGCTCGCGCGCCAGCTCGCCTCCAGCGCAGGCTCTGACCGCTCGACCCTGCGCAGGCTCGAGGCTCGCGGTCTCGTCAGGACACGCGAGGTCGAGCGCCGGCGGCGCCACCACGCCCCCGGGGTGGGCGCCGTGCGGGAGGGCATCGAGCCGACAGCCGATCAGAGTGCCGCGCTCGAAGCGGTGGTCGCAGCCCTGCCCGAGGCCGGAGCGCGGGCGTCGACCCGCTCCTTCCTTCTCCACGGCGTGACAGGCTCGGGAAAGACCGAGGTCTACCTGGAGGCGGCACGCGAGGCGCTCGCCCGCGGGCGGGGCTCGATCGTCCTCGTCCCGGAGATCGCCCTCACGCCCCAGACGATGGACCGATTCCGTCGGCGCTTCGGTGACTCGGTGGCGCTGCTGCACTCCCGCATGCCCGCCGGCGCGCGCTACGACGAGTGGCGCCGGCTGCGCTCGGGCGAGGCGCGGATATGCGTCGGGCCCCGATCGGCCGTCTTCGCGCCAGTGGCCGACCCGGGTCTGATCGTCGTCGATGAGGAGCACGACTCCTCCTACAAGCAGGAGAGCGATCCGCGCTATGACGCCAGGGAGGTGGCGAGGAGACGCGCGGCCGAGTCCGGCGCCGTGCTTCTCAGCGGCACGGCGACCCCGCGGCCCGAGAGCTGGCACGAGCTGGAGCGCCTCGAGCTTCCGAGTCGCGTCGACGGCCGCCCACTGCCGCCGGTGCAGATCGTCGACATGCGGGGCGGCGTTCCCGGCCCGTTGCACCCGACGACGCGGGAGGCCTTCAACGAGGTGGCACGGCAGGGCGGCAAGGCGATCCTGCTGATCAACCGGCGGGGTTGGTCCACGCACCTCACCTGCCGTTCCTGCGGCCATGCCTGGGAGTGCCCACACTGCGACGTGTCGCTCGTCCTTCACCGCGACGGCGGGCTGCGCTGCCATCACTGCGGCCACGCCGAGACCAAGCCGCAGGCTTGCCCGGAGTGCTCCTCCGTGACCATCGCCCGGGTCGGCTCGGGCACCCAGCGGGTCGAGTCGGACCTCGCCGAGATGCTCGCTCCGCTGGAGGTCTTCCGGCTCGACTCCGACAGCGCGGCGACTCGCGGGCACGCCGAGGTCCTCAGCCGGTTCCAGGCCGCCGAGTCCGGGGTGCTGGTCGGGACCCAGATGGTGGCCAAGGGACACGACTTCCCCGATGTGACCCTGAGCGTGATCCTCGACGCCGACGGGGCGCTTCGCCTGCCCGACTTTCGCTCCGAGGAACGGACCTTCTCGCTGATCACCCAGCTCGCCGGGCGGAGCGGCCGCGGCGCCGCGGGCGGCCGCGTCATGGTGCAGGCGCTGGCAACCGGTGCGCCCAGCATCCGCCGCGCCGCGCGGCACGACTCGGCCGGCTTTCTGGTGGAGGAGCTCGAGCGCCGTCGGGCCCTGCGCTATCCGCCGTTCTCGCACCTGATCGAGATCGGGCTTGCCGGCGTCGACGAGGCTCGGGTCGAGACCTCGGCCGATGTCGTGCGTGAGCTCGTCGACGAGCGCCTCTCCGGCGACGACGAGCTGCTCGGGCCGGCGCCGCTGTTCCGCCTACGGGGCAAGCATCGACGTCGGCTGCTGATCAAGTCGGAGCGGCGGCACGAGACGGTCACGGCCGTCCGCGACGCGGTCGCGGCCGCGGTGCGAGACCGGGCGCTCCGCGAGCTGGCGATCTCGGTCGATGTCGACCCGCAGTAGGCCCGAGGGGTCGGACTAGACTCGAAGCTGTGACCGACGAAGCGACAAGGACACCCCTCGAGGAGCTCGATGAGCAGGCCGATGGCGACCAGCCGATCGAGACGAGCGAGCCCGAGGGCCTCGACCAGGAGGCGCTGGAGCGCCGCAGCGCCGCGCTCTCCCGGGTCGTCAAGTTCGGCGATCCGGTCCTTCGCTCCGCCGCCTCGCCGGTGACCGAGTTCGACGATCGGCTCGCCGAGGAGGCCGAGCGGATGATCGGTCTGATGCGCGACGCGATCGGCGTCGGCCTGGCCGCCACCCAGCTGGGCATCCTGCGGCGGATGCTGGTCTTCCAGGTCGGCTCGGAGGCCAAGCCGACGGTCCTCATCAACCCGGAGATCGAGTGGCGCTCCGAGGATTCCGCCACCGCGGAGGAAGGCTGCCTCAGCATCCCGGGGGTGGTGGTGGACGTCGAGCGCCCGCTGTTCGTCCGGGCCCGCGCCGTGGACGTCCACGGCGAGCCGCTCACCCTGCAGTCATCGGGTCTCGAGGCGAGGGTGATCCAGCACGAGGTCGATCACCTCGATGGCGTCCTGATGCTCGACCGCACCGAGAGGGACCAGCGCAAGGGCGCTCTCAGGGCTCTCCGGGAGGGCGGCACCTACGCGCCGGGTCAGGACGAGGAGTCCGAGGAAACGAGCGCTTCGGCCGAGGAGTGAGGACCGCCTACCTTGGCACCTCCGAGTTCGCGGCGGTCGTTCTTCGCCGCCTGGCCGAGAGCCCCCATCGCCCGGCGCTCGTGGTCACCCCGCCGGATAGCCGGAAGGGCAGAGGGCGCAGGCTCGCCTCGCCGCCTGCCGCCGAGACCGCGCGCCAGCTCGGCCTGGAGCTGCATCAGACGCCTGACGTCAATGGCGAGGAGTCCCTCGCTGCGATCAGGGCGGCAGAGCCGGAGGCGATCGTGGTCTGCGCGCTCGGCCAGCTGATCAGAGAACCGCTTCTCAGCGAGTTCGTGATGCTGAACGTGCATCCCTCGTTGATCCCACGCTGGCGCGGCGCGGCGCCGATCGAACGGGCGCTGATGGCGGGAGACGAGTCGAGCGGCGTGACGATCATGCGCGTCACCGCCGGCCTCGATTCGGGACCGGTTGCGTTGGCGGAGGAGATCGTGGTCGACCCCGAGCACGAGGGTGACTACGACTACGCATCGGTGTCGCGGCGGCTCGCCGAGCTCGCCGGGGAGCTCCTGGTCAAATCGCTGGATGAGCTCGAGGCTGGTCGGCTTGGCTTCACCGAGCAGGACGAGGCGGCGGCGACCTACGCGGAGAAGATCAGCCCCGAGGAACGGCGTCTGGATCCGTCCCGCCCGGCCTCGGAGCTCGAGCGGGTCGTTCGAGCGCTCACTCCGCACATCGGCGCATTCCTCGAGCTTGAGGACGGCGGCAGGCTCGGGGTGAGCAAGGCCGAGGCCGGCCACCGCCACGGAGCCGACGGCGCCGCCGTCCCGGGAACGTTCGACGCCGACGGTCAGGCGCTGCTGCTCAACACGGGCGACGGGCAGCTGCTGCTCGAAGAGGTGCAGCCCCCGGGAAAGAAGCCGATGAGCGCGGCGGATTTCCTCCGCGGACACGCTCCACCGACAAAGGCGGTGTGAACGCTCGCTACTCTCGTCACGTGGCCGAACGGATCGAAAGCAGCCTCGGCAGCTCCGAGACGGAGCAGGCGGGGGAGGGAACGCTCAAACGCCCCGACTGCCCCGGCTGCGGTGAGCCCTGGCTTCGACCGGCCCAGCTCCCGGGCCGTTTCGTCTGCGTCTACTGCCTGCGCCGCTTCGAGCTGGTCTCAGCCTGCCCGAACTGCGGCGAGCACCAGACGATCGCGCGGATGAGCCGCACCGAGGACATGCAGTGCCAGCACTGCGGCCACTCGATGCTGCGGAGCATCTGAGCAGAGCATGGAAGCCGCCACCGACAGCGCTGCGGCGGAGCGGCGCGATCTCTACGCGAGCAAGCGCGTGGCTCCCTCGATCCTCTCCTCGGACTTCTCCCGCCTCGGCTCGCAGATCGAGGAGGTGATGGCGGCCGGCGCACGGCTCATCCACTTCGATGTGATGGACGGCCATTTCGTCCCGCCGATCACCATCGGACCGCTGGTCGCGACCTCGATCTCCGATCAGATCCACCAGGCGGGCGGGGCGATCGACGTCCACCTGATGATCGAAAACCCCGACGAGCACATCGAGGAGTTCGCCAAGGCGGGGGCTGACTCGATCACCTTTCACGCCGAGGCCACGCCTCACATCAACCGCACGCTGAACGCGATCCGCGAGCTGGGCTGCCTGGCCGGTCTGGCGATCAACCCCGGCACCCCGGTCGGCGCGGTCGGCGAATCGGTCCACGACGCCGATGTCTTCCTCTGCATGACCGTCAACCCGGGGTGGGGCGGTCAGTCGTTCATCGCCGACTCGCCCGACAAGGTGCGGCGTCTCGCTTCGGTCGTCGGCGACGGCACGATCGAGGTCGACGGCGGGATCGACACCGGGACGGCGGGCAGCGTGGCCGACGCCGGAGCCTCTCTGTTCGTCGCCGGCTCCGCCGTCTTCGGCTCGGAGGACCCGGCAGCCGCCTACACCGCGATCGCCGAGGCCGCCGCAGCGGTCTAGCCGGCCTCGTCCGCCGAGGCCAGCTGCAGCTCCATCTCCTCGGTCGAGCCCGGCGCGACCGGGACCTCCTTCGCCTCGAGCGGCTGCCGGTAGAGCCAGTAGAGCAGCGAACACAGCAGCACGGACGCGCCGAGATAGCCGATGACCACCCGGGTCACGTCGCTGGAGATGATCGGCAGGATCACCCAGACCACGAACGCGAGCGCGGAGCCCACGAAGCAGAACGAGGCGCGCCGCACCTGTCCGCGGGCGAGCGCGGCCTGATTCAGCGTCGCCGCCGAGAGGTAGACGCCCATGCCGATGGCCACCACCACGAGATCCGCGCGCTGATAGGTGTGCTTCTTGCCGAACGCGATCTGCATCAGCTGCGGGCCCGCGATCAGCATCGCGAGCGTGACCAGTCCCGCGAACGCGGCGATCGCCAGGATGGTGACTCGAATGGAGGCCCGGAAGTCGCGCTCCTCGCCGCGTGAGCCGAGGGTGGTCAGGTGGGGGAGGAGGCTCGTCTGGACGGCCTGGAAGAGCTGCAGCGGGGCTCGAGCGATCATCAGCACGTTGAAGACATAGCCCGCCGCGGCGGCCCCGGTCGTCGCGTTAACGAGGAGATTTCCGGCGTTGAAGATGGTCTGCTCGGAGAGCATGATCAGGAAGACCGCCCCCGCGAAGCGGCCGCCCCGCGCGAGGGTGAACTCGTCAGTGGTTGTGGCGGCGCCGTCCGCAGGTCCGGATCGGTCCGCGGCAGCCGGTTCGCCTTCGCCGCCGAAGCGCCGGAAGAAGGCGAAGGGCACCACGATCAGCGAGAGGGTGGGGGCGGCGACGATGCCGAGCGCCACGGCCGTCTGGCCTGAGGCGATGCCCAGCGCCACCGCTGTCGGGAAGGCCGTGCGGGCGACCGACTCGCAGATGATCTGCAGCGCGTAGATCGTCAGGCGGTGGCTTCCGGCGAGAAAGCCGCGCGCGAAGTAGCTCGCCCCGTAGGCGGTGACCGCGGCGACGCCGATCCAATAGAGCGTGGCGTTGCCGTGAAGCAGGTCGTTCTGGATCGGGTCGCGCAGCGCCAGCGCGAGGACATCGAAGGCGAGGGCGACCGAGACCTGAATCGTGGCGGCGACCCTGACGGTGCGCCGGATGGGCGTGCCCTGGGCGAGGTTCTCGGAGATGGTGCGGGAGAGGAGTTGCTCCACGGGCCGCTGGAGGACGGAGATGACGATGAACACCGAGACCCAGAGAACGGTGATCTCGCCGTACTGGTCCTTCGACAGCTCGTGCGAGGCGATCGCGAAGTACAGGTATGTGATCAGCCCCGTGATGCCGACGCCGATCGAAAGCAGGCTCGCGCGCCGGCCATATCCGCGCGCCTCGTCCGTCGCCT
>DASTAI010000299.1:0-4069 GCA_035712865.1 Solirubrobacterales bacterium | reverse complement strand
GCCGGGCCGCAGCGCCTCCGGGCCGAGGATGTCAGCGGCCAGGTCGGTGAGCTTCTGGTTCAGCATCGCCCACTCCCACTTCGCGATCGAGCCCTCCGGGCCGGGGATGCCGACCTTCATCTGCTGGGTCAGGGCCCGCAGGGAGCCGAGGCGCATCGCCTCGATGCCGATCTGCAGCTCGGCGATCTTCTGGCGGACGACCGGGTCCTCGTCGACGCCCCTCTCACGGACGATCGCGATCAGGTCCTCCATCGACCGCTTGAGTCCGATCACGGCGGCGGCGCCCAGGCCCGCCCGCTCGAACATCAGGGTGGTGATCGCGACCTGCCAGCCACCGCCGACCTGGCCGATGACGTTCTCGTCGGGGATCTCGGCCTCCTCGAGGAAGATCTCGTTGAACTCGGCCTCGCCGGTGATCTGGCGGAGCGGCCGGACGTCGACGTTCGGCTGCTCCATGTCGAGGATGAAGTACGTGATCCCCTTGTGCTTGGGCGCGTCCTGGTCGGTTCGCGCCAGGAGCATGCAGAACTTCGCCTCGTGCGCGTAGGTGGTCCAGACCTTCTGCCCCGTCACCTTCCAGGTGCCGTTCGCCTTGACCGCGCGGGTCTTGAGAGAGGCGAGGTCGGAGCCGGAGTCCGGCTCGGAGAAGCCCTGGCACCAGATCTCGTCCCCCGAGAGGATCGGCTCGAGGTAGCGCTCCTTCTGCTCCTCGTTGCCCTGCGCGATCACCACCGGCCCGCCCATGACCAGGCCGAGGACATTGGCGGGAGCCGGCACCCGCTGGCGGGCCAGCTCCTCATTGAAGATCGACTGCTCGATCAGGGTGGCCCCCTTGCCGCCGTACTCCTCGGGCCAGGAGATCCCGGCCCAGCCGGCATCGTGCATCTTCTTCTGCCAGGCGCGGCGAAACTCGAACTCGGCGGCGTCGTCGCCCTCGGGCGCCTGGCCGGGGTGGTTCTCCTCCAGCCAGCTCCGCACCTCGTCCCTGAAGGCGGCCTCCGACTCGGTGAGGCTCAGGTCCACAGGCGGGAGCGTATCTGACTGGCCGATTGGCCAGTCAGTCGCCTAGTGGTAGATCGCCAGCAGGATGATCACGCTCGCCACCCAGGTCACTCCGGCGCCGATCATCCCGTAGTCCTCGAGCAGGATCGCGTCGGTGGAGCGCGTGTCCTTGCGGTCGTAGATCAGATAGAGGTAACGGAAGATCCCGTAGAGGACGGGCGGCAGGGTGGCCAGCATCTTCGAGCCGATCAGCGGCGAGTTCACTGCGTAGATCGCGTAGCTCATCACCGTCGCTGCGGTGACCAGGGCGACCATCTGGTCGAGGAATGGGATCGAGTAGTGCTCGAGCACTGGGCGGCTCTTGGTCCCGGAGTGGAGCTCCGAAGTCGCCTCCTGCCGCCGCTTCGTGAAGCCGAGGAAGAGGGCGACCATCCCCGTGCAGAGCAGCAGGAACGCCGAGGCGTCGGCGCCCACCGCGACCGCGCCGGCGAGCACGCGGAGCACGAAGAGCCCCGAGATCGTCATCACATCGAGGATCACCTCGTGCTTGAGCACGTAGGAGTAGAGCGTCGTCCCGACGCCGTACGCCAACACGAGCCCCCCGACCTCGAGGCCCTCGAGCAAGGCCGACCCGGCCAGCGCGAGTACGGCGAGGACGATCGCCAGGCCGATCGCGGTGGGGATGGGCAGCTCGCCGGCGGCGATCGGGCGGAAGCGCTTCGTCGGATGCTGGCGGTCCTCGTTCACGTCGTGCGCGTCGTTCACGAGGTAGCCGGCCGAGGCGACCATGCAGAAGGCGGCGAAGGTGACCGTCGCGTCGACGACGGCGTCGAAGTCCCTGTAGTTCGCCGAGAAGAGGAGCCCGGCGAAGACGAGCAGGTTCTTGACCCACTCCTGCGGGCGCAGGGCGACGATGACCGCGCGCAGAGGGCTGCGGCGGGGCTTGGGGGCCGGGACGTCGGCTGCCGCTTCGGGTGCCTGCGTCTCGGGCCTCTCCCTGGTCAGGGGACCGGCCATGGACAGGACAGGGTAGTGACCGGAAATGACCCCAGTGGAACGCTTTTATTCGTCGCGGTCGGGGTCGATGAGGACGCCCGGGTTGAGCACGGCGGTGGGGTCGACCGCGCGCTTGGCCCCACGCAGCGCATCCGCGAACGGGTCCGGACGCTGGGCGTCGTACCAGGGCCGGTGGTCACGGCCGACCGCGTGATGGTGGGTGATCGTCCCGCCTGCGTCGATCACGGCAGCGGAGACCGCCGCCTTGATCTCGTCCCACTGCGCGACCTCGTCGCCCCGTCTGGCCCTGGCGAGCACCGTGTAGTACGGCGCCGGGCCGTCCGGATAGACATGCGTGAAGCGGCAGCTGATCCGCGGCGACCCCGGTCCATCCACCGGGCCGCCGGTGGCCTCGGCGACCGCCCTGCTCGCGGTCTCCATCACCTCGGAGTGGAAGTCTGGGAACCGATCCCAGGTGATGGCCGTCTCGAAGGTGTCGGAGAGGATCCCGCAGGCCACCAGCGAGTCCCGGAGGTAGGGGGCGAAGAGGAAGGCGTGGCGCCAGGCGTTGACGGGATCGTCGCCGCGGGCAGACGGCGCCGGAGCCTCGCGGCGCGCCTCCGGGCCGGGTTGGTCGGCCGACTGGATCTTCACTTCGCCCGCGTCGCCTCCGTGCTCGGCCGCGGCCTCGAGCGCGAGCTCGAGCGCGTCCCCGACCGGGTGGTGGGCCGACTCGAAGCCGAGGACGAGGACCGCCTTGCCGGGCGGTCCGGCAGAGGAGACCTCGGACTCGACCGGGTCCAACAGCCGGCAGTTCGACGGATAGAGGCCGGACTGGGAGATCTCGCGCACCGCCTCCGCCCCCGAGGCGAAGTCGTCGAAGGCGACCGCGGCGGAGACCTTCTCGGTCGGGCGCTCGCGGACGCGGACCCAGGCGTCGACGATCACCCCGAGGATCCCCTCCGAGCCGAGCAGCATCCGGTCCGGGCTCGGGCCCGCTCCCGATCCGGGGAGCCGCCGGCTCTCCCAATCCCCGTCGAGGGTGACGGCACGGATCGACTCGGTGAGATCGTCGATGTGCGTGTAGAGGGTCGCGAAGTGCCCACCGGCCCGCGTAGCGATCCAGCCGCCGAGCGTCGAGTACTCGAAGGACTGCGGGAAGTGGCGCAGCGTCAGGCCGTGCTCGCGGAGCTGGTCCTCGAGGCGCGGGCCGGTGGCGCCGGCCTGGATTCGAGCGGCCATTGAGATCGGATCCACCTCCAGGACCCGGTCCATCCGCCGCATGTCGATCGTGACGACCCCCCTGTAGTCGTCGAGCTCCCTCGGCTCGACCCCGCCGACGACGCTCGTGCCCCCGCCGAACGGGATCGCGGCCGCCTTCTCGTCGGCGCAGTAGTTGAGGATCAGGTCGACGTCTTCCGCCGACTCCGGGTAGGCGATCAGGTCCGGCGGCCTGGCGAACTCCCCCCGGAAGCCGCGGACGACATCGCGGTAGGCCTTGCCGACGGCATGGGAGAGCCGGTCGTAGCGGTCCTCGGAGACGACCCCGGGGAGATGCCGCGGCGGCTTCAGGCGGGACTCGGCCAGCTCGACCTCATCGAGGGAAACCGGCTCCTCGATCTCGTCCACCTCGAAGCCGAGGCGATCGGCGACCGCGCGGGCGATCCGTTCGATCTCCTCCCTCGCGGGCTGCTGGTCCTCGTAGCCCCAGCCCCAGTGCTTCAGCCGGCGTTGAGCCGTGACCACCGCTCTACCAGTGGACGCCGCGCATCAGGTAGGCGAAGGCGACACCTTCGGTGGAGAGTTCCTCCTCCTTCTTCTCCTTGCCCGGCTTGCCGTCCTCCTTCGCCTTGCCCTTCGCGGCACTCGACTCCGGGAAGAGCTTGTAGGCCGTGTTGAGGATCGCGTCCGACGCCTTCGGCGCAACGTTGTAGAGCAGCTCGCCGAAGTTGCCGAGCCGGGTGGCAACCTTCTTGGGCTTGGTGATCATCGCCCTGGTGATCATGTCGGCGGCCTCGTCCGGCGTGATCGTCGGGAAGGCGTCGTACATCTTGGTCGGGGCGATCATCGG
>DASTAI010000298.1:0-2823 GCA_035712865.1 Solirubrobacterales bacterium | reverse complement strand
ACGATGTAGCCGCGCGCCTTCAGCGCATCTACCGCGGCGGGCTTGAGATTGACCGAGTCGCGGCCGTCGGGCACCGGGGGGAGCAAGGCCCAGTCCCCCGGCCTGATCTCCACCATGTGGTAGAGGCCGGGGTAGTCGCCGTAGCGCCGCTCGGCGAGGCGAAAGTCGGCACCCTTGCCGCTGTGGCCGGGAATGATGTCGCCGATGATCACCGCGTCGTTGTCGGCGGCGCGCTGGACCATGGTCTTGAACTGCGTCGCCGTGCCGAAGGCCGGGTCGACCTCGCTGCTGATGCGGTCGAAGTTGCCGTCCACGGTGGGCGTGTACTCCAGTCCGCGCAGGCCGCCCGCCAGCTTCATGGGTCCGGTGTGCATGCCCCCGATGCCGATCTCGCGGAAGATGCGCCAGAGCTCGGCATCGCCCATGCTCTCCAGCACCGATTCGCCCGGGCCCGTGATCTGCGCCGGCGGGTAGGAGGTGAACCACACCGAGGCCAGCGCCGAGGCGGCGCGAGGCTCCGGCTCCGCATAGGGATGCCGCCACTGACCTCCGGTGCCCGAGTAGCGTCGGGCGGCGAGGTCTCCCTGGTGGAGCATCGACTGCTCCACCAGCCACTTGATGTAAGCGTTGCCGGAGACCGCGTCCCGCGCGTCCGCCGACGGAGTCGGCGGTATCGGCGGAGCCGCCGAGGCACCGGCGGCCGGCGCGGTGCTCGAGGGCGGGGAGGGCCCGGACGCGACGACGGGCTGGCAGGCGGCCCCGAGCGCTCCGAGTAGCGCGACGAGGGCGAGCAGAACGCCGCGCAGGCGGATCGTGGCACCGGCTGCCGTCATCGAGCCCATGATCGAGCCCATCATCGAGAACACGGCTCCGATGGTCAAGCGCGGACCGTCAGACAACGTCTGCCGTGGAGAGGAGACGAGGGTAGTGTCAGCCCGAGGCGCCTCTCGCGAACACTTCTACGATCGCTCCGTACGCGAGATGCGCCAGCCACTGGCGCGCGACGCGCCGTGGCCGGCGCCAGCGTGCTACGGGCGGCGAATCAGCTCGCGACGGCCGACCGCAGTTTCCCAGATCCCTCCGGCGAAGGCTGGCATCGTGTGTACGAGGTGCTGGAAGCTCTGCGTGCTCATGAACAGAACCTCGGCGTCGGCGGAGACGACGGTGACGCTGGCCTCGCGAATGGCGCCTTCCCGCAGGCCCATTTCTCCGACGACGTCGCCCTCGCTCAGTTCGCTGGTGAACCGCCCCTCGGTCCCGACCGCGAGGTGGCCCGACAGGAGGATGTAGAATCCGTCAGCCTGGTCCTTCTCGACGAAGACGTGATGACCTTGCTTGAACTCCTTGACCAGGCTGAAGATTGCGAAGCCGGAGAGCTGACTCGCGGTCATGCGCTCGATCACGCTCCTGGCCCCAGGCTCCAGCGCCGCCTTGAGTCGGGCGCGCTCCTGGGCAAGTTGCAGGCGCGGAAGTAGGCTCCTCATCTTGTTGACCCGCTCCTGGATCACCGGGTGCTTCCCTACCAACCAGTGGTACTGCTCTTCGCTGAGCCGGATGGTCTGGGTGGGGCGGTCGGCCACGACGTCGGCCGTGCGGACACCGCGCTGATCGCCGAGGCCCCATTCGCCGAAGGTGTCGCCCCTGCCGAGCGTCGTGATGACACGGCGGCCGTCACGCACGCTCACCCGTCCGTCGGCAACAATCTGGAAATGCATGGGCTCCCCGGGGGCGACCGGCCCCTTCCGAATGATGACCTCATCCGGGAAGTGGGTGATGATCTCCGCGCCGTGAAGCAGCGTCTCGAGCATGGTGGACGGCATGTCGTACAAGTAGGCCACGTGCCGCATCGCCGCGAGCAGCACGCGCCGGCGCGAACGCGGCGTCGTCGGCAGGAGGACCTGGGTCTCGAAGAGGCGGGGCTTGCCAGGCGCGAAGCCTCTAGGCACGTCCCCGTCCGCAATGTGGACCAGGGACATTTTACTGGTGATGGCGTCAGTCAGGGCCCGCAGGGCCTCCTTGTCGGTGTGAATGGGAGGGATACCGGCCTCGTGGTAGAGAAGGTCGATGGTGGGTTCTCCGTCCGGCGTCCAGAAAAAGTACATCAGGTCTTGGAAATGCGCCTCCGGCAGCATCCCGCGGCGCCGGAGGTCTTCGAGGGTCGCAGGATCGTACTGGGTGTCTCCCGAGTAGCCGAACGTCCGGCCGCCGAACGTGAGTTTGAAGCCGTTGGTCGGGATCGGATGGAGGTTCCAGCGGGTCTCGAGCTCAGCGTCGTCAGCCGCCACCTCGATCCGCACTCGATTGCCGGGGTTCGCGGAGATGTGCGTCACCAAGTGCTCTCCCTCGAAGTCGCGCCCGGTGACGAGCCGCGCCTTCTCGACGAAGGCGCTAAAGACGGGGTCCGAGGCAATCACCCGCGTGGGGCTCCCGCTCACGAGCTTCTCGACGAGCCCACCGTCGTGGTCAGCGTGGACGTGGGTCAGGAACACGTACAGCACATCCGCCGGCGCCACCCCGATCTGGTCCAGATAGGCGAGCGCTTCGGAGGATGGATCGACGAGGATGCCCTTACCGTTGACCCAGATGATGAAGCTCGTAAAGTCGCCATTCGCGTCGAATCCGTGACTGGTTCCGAGAGGGGTGACCCCGAACCGCGGCCGGTCGCTCGCGAACTGAATTGCCTCGCGGAGCTCGGCGGGAATGGGCCGGAGCAGCCGCGGCGGCGTCCCCACCTCGAGTTTCTTCTCGCTCGACCGGCCGTCCGGCTGGGCGATGCGGACGTCGAACCCGCGGCCGGAGGGCGCCACTCGCACCTCCGCCGAT
>DASTAI010000297.1:0-5818 GCA_035712865.1 Solirubrobacterales bacterium | reverse complement strand
GCTGGCGCCGGTCTGCGAGGAGAGGTCGCACTCCCAGCGCACGACCCGGTGGCTCTCCCGCTCGATCCAGTGGGCCATGGTCGGCGCATCCCCCTGGTGGATCGCACGGCGCAGCACAGCTTCGGCGAGGCCGTCGATCTCGAACAGAATCACGCCGGGAACGTCCGTCGTCTCGCGGGGGCGACGTGCCCGTCGCCGCACGAGGCGCAGCTGCCGTGCGTCGTCGTCGATGCTCAGGGCGGGGGTCAGCACCGTCAGCGCGACCGAGAGGAGGAAGGCCACCAGAAGGGCGTCGAGGAAGCTGGGCGCGTGCCCGTCGACGAGCTTGATCGAGAGCGAGACGATCGCGGCGTTCAGCACGAGTGAACCGAGCCCGAAGGTGAACACGGTCAGTGGCAGCAGCGCCCGGATGAGCAGCGGCCAGAGCAGGGCGTTGAGGACCGCGATCAGGCCGGTCGTGAGCAGGACCGCCTCGAAGCTCGGCACGTCGAACGAGGGCAGGACGGCGGTGAGCCCCCAGAAGAGAAGGGCGATCAGGACCCAGAGCGCGAGCCAGCGGACGGCTGACCAGGCGACGTCGACCGGGCGGACGCGGCTCACGCCGGCTCCAGCTCCGTCGTCCCCCCGGGCTGGACAATCATGACCTCGACCTCCGGCGCCGCGCGGCTCGCGAGCCGCTTGAACTCGAGCGGCGGTTCAACCAGCCGGTCAGGGCGCAGCCAGCGCAGCCCGGCCGGATAGAAGGTCCCCCAATGGATCGGCACGGCGATGCGCGGTTCGATCATCTCAAGTGCGCGCACGGCCCGCTCGGGGTCGAGATGACCCTCGCCGACCGAAGGGCCCCAGCCCCAGACCGGCAGGAGCGCCACGTCGACCTGGCCGAGCTCGGACATCTCCGGGAAGAGGTCGGTGTCGCCCGCGAAGTAGACGGTACGTCCGCCGCGGCGGATCAGATAGCCGACCGCCTCGATCGGCGTGCCGCGATGCCCGTCCCGGTAGCCGTCGTGCCTGGCCGTGACCGCGGTGAGCTCGACGTCCTCGACGGAGACCGTCTCGCCCACACCCACCTCGGTGATCCGCTCGGCCCCGCCCCTCCTCACCCACGTGCGGGCCCCGCGAGGCGCCACCACGGGGGTGGTCGGAGGGACTCGCCGCAGCGAGGGCAGGTCGAGATGGTCGCGGTGGAGGTGCGAGATCACCACCAGGTCGGCGAGCTCCGGCAGCTTGGGATCCGGCGGGGGTCCCTGCCGATGGAGCGGGCCCAGCCAGCCGCGCAGCATCGGATCCGTGAGGATCGCGACGCCGTCGAGTCGAAGCAGGGCGGTCGCATGACCGATGTAGGTCAGCCTGTCCATCGGGGGCGTTTGCTTTGCTGATCTTCCATGAAGGGGACCCGCCGATGATTCGCGGTCGCCTTCGCCGCCTTCGCGGCGCCGGCGACGCCGAGCAGGCGGACGAGTACATCGAGATAGATCCATCGGAGTTGTCGGGCCTCTTCTCTGCCCCCAATTGGCTCCGCGACGCCGGCTTCACGGCGTGGCTTCTCGTCGGAGTCGTCCTGCTCGTCGCGGGTGCCGTCTGGCTTGCCACAGCCACCCAGGTGATCCTCGTCCCGCTGATCGTCGCTGCGGTCATCTCCGCCGTTGCGGGGCAGCTCGTCGATCTGCTCAAGAGGCATGGATTGCCGCGCGGCCTCGGCGCCGTGCTCGTCCTGCTGCTGATCATCGGGGCAGGCGCACTCGCCGGCTACCTCGTCCTGCGGGGCATCGGCACCGAGACGTCTGCGATCAGCCGTCAACTGAGCAACGGCGCCGACAAGATCGAGGGCTGGGTGAAGGACCTCGGTGTCAGCGACACCAAGGCCCAGGCGGCCAACCACGACATCAGCTCAGGGGCGAGCGATTCCTTCGATGCCCTGATCCACGGTCTCGCCAGCGGCATCGAGAGCCTCGCCTCGCTCGCGTTCTTCCTCGCCATGACGGTTCTCAGCCTCTTCTTCCTGCTCAAGGACGGCCCCTCGATCCGAAGCTGGACGGAGCGACACGTCGGTCTCCCCGCGGACGTCGCCCACACGATCACCAGCCGCACGCTCCAATCCCTGCGGGGCTATTTCCTCGGAGTCACGATCGTCGCCGTGTTCAGCGCGGTCCTTGTCGGCGGAGCCGCCCTGGTCCTCGGGATTCCGCTGGCGGGCACGATCGCGGTGGTCACGTTCATCGGCGGCTACGTCCCGTACCTCGGCGCCTGGACCGCCGGGGCCTTCTCCGTCCTGATCGCCCTGGGCGGCTCGGGACCCGAGGCGGCGGGCGCGATGGTCGTGATCCAGTTGCTCTCCAACGGACCGCTCCAGCAGATCGTTCAGCCCGTCGCCTACGGCGCGGCGCTCGGCCTGCATCCCCTCGCGGTCCTGGTGCTGACCATCGCCGGTGGGGCCCTGTTCGGCACGGTGGGGCTGATCCTCGCCGCACCGATCACGTCGGCGATCGTCCGCATCTCCGCCGACCTCTCCCGCGCCCGGGTAGAGGCCAAGGGAAGTCCCGCCCCGGCGTAGGCTGAGGGAGGTCCCTGCGAAGGAGGTGGCGAGTGGTCGAGCGGATGGGCGACATGCCCGACGGGGTCATCGGGCTCCGCGGCTCCGGCAAGCTGACGAAGGAGGACTACACCGACGTCCTCGAGCCCGCGCTGAAGGGGGCGATGGACTCGGGCGAGGGTCGGGTCGTGTTCGTGCTGACCGACTTCGATGGGCTCGAGTTGGGCGCCACGTTCGAGGACATCAAGACGGGGCTCGGCGTCGAGCTCGGTAACCGCAAGACCTGGCGACGGCTGGCGCTCGTCACGGACGTGGACTGGGTGGCGCGCGCCATGCGCATGTTCGCTTGGGCGATGCCGGGGGAGCTCGGGGTCTACGAGAGTCTGGACGACCTCGAGAAGGCCAAGACCTGGGTCGCCGGCTAGCCGGGCCAGCCGAGTCGAAATAGGCTCTCGGCCGATCGAGTTGACCGAGCGCGAGATCAACTACTGGCTGATGGACATGGACGGTGTCCTCATCCGCGAGGAGGAGCCGCTCGAGGGGGCACCGGAGTTCATCATGAAGCTGCGCGAGCTCGCGATCCCTTTCCTCGTCCTCACCAACAGCTCGATCTACACGAGGCGTGACCTGTCAGCTCGCCTCGGGCGGCAGGGCCTGGACGTCCCGACGGACTCGATCTGGACCTCGGCGCTCGCCACCGCCACCTTCCTGGAGGATCAGCGGCCCGGCGGCTCCGCATTCATCCTGGGAGAGGCCGGGCTCACGAACGCGCTCTACGAGGCGGGCTACACGGTCAATGAGGCCGACCCCGACTACGTTGTGCTGGGGGAGACGCGCAGCTACAGCTTCGAGCGGATCTCCCACGCGATCCGGCTCATCAGCGCCGGAGCTCGATTCATCGCGACCAACCCGGACAACATCGGCCCCGCGCCCGGCGGCCCACTGCCCGCGACCGGATCTGTGGCCGCCCTGATCAGCCGGGCGACCGGGGTGGACCCGTATTTCGTCGGCAAGCCGAACCCACTGATGATGCGGTCCGCGCTCAACGCGCTCGATGCCCATTCGGAACAGACGGCGATGGTCGGCGACCGCATGGACACCGACATCGTCGCCGGCATCGAGGCGGGGCTCGAGACCTTCCTCGTCCTCACGGGCGTGACGGACCGCGCCGAGGCCGAGTCGTATGCGTATCGCCCGCACCGGATCATCGACTCGGTCGCCGACCTGATCCCGAAGCTGGCGGCACCCGCCTGAACCACGGCCTCCTGACCGGCCC
The DNA here is from genome assembly GCA_035712865.1 of Solirubrobacterales bacterium. GTDB lineage: Bacteria > Actinomycetota > Thermoleophilia > Solirubrobacterales > 70-9 > DASUPK01. The sequence continues at coordinate 2,012 of DASTAI010000297.1, read as the reverse complement.
GGCCGATCTCAGTGAACGGTGATCTTGCCGAGCCGCTTGCCGAGGTGGTCCATGTCGACCCGGCCGGAGATGCCCGGCACGCTGCCCGAGCTCGTGTACTGCCACACCCAGTACCCGCGCCCGGCCCAGTTGCCGGCGGGAACGGTGGGCCTCGAGACGCCCCACTCGGCCACCCAGAGGGGGTACTTCGCCCGGGCGAACTCGGTCGTGTTGCCGGTCGCCGACCAGCTGGAGGCGTTCGTGTAGATCATCGGCTTGCGTCCCAGCTTCCTGGCCACGCGCTTGACGAAAACCCGGATCCAGGTTCGCAGGCTGCTCGAGGTCATCCCGGCGAACGGGCTCTCCGCGTCGAGGACCGGAATCAGCTCGCCGCTTTGGAGTGTGCCCACCGCGGCGATGAAGATGTTCGCCTCCGCCAGCGCGTCGGCGCGCGCATCGGTGGCGGTCGAACCGCTGGCAAAAGCGCGGTGGTAGGCGCCCACCCGGATCCCCGCCCCCTCGGCGGCGAGCCGGTTGGTCGCGAAGTAAGGGTCGGGGCCGCATTGCAGGGGCTTGACGGTGCAGTCGGCCCCGCTGCCGCGACTCGCCTGCACGAAGGCGAACCCGATCCCCGATCCGGCGACGGCCGGCCAGTCGATCGCGCCCTGAAAACGGGACACGTCGATTCCTTTCGCCTTCGTCCCTGCCTGAGCGGAGCCCGCGACCAGGCCGAGAACCACGAGCGCGGCGACGAGAACGGTTTTCCCCCGGGCTCCCTTCGGCATCGCTCCAGCTAACACGGGTGCCGCCTGCGAGGAGCGGCTCAGTGATCCGATGGGAGCGATCCTGCGCATCGACTGGCATCAAAGGCGGGCGGAGCGGGTACCAGCAGGTGATGCACTTCCATGGGGAAGCGTCCGTTCCTGCCGGGGATTTCGTCCACCAGGCCCTTCTTTACGGGTCCGACGACGAGTTCATGGAGGTCGCCCTGCCGTTCGTCGCGGATGGGATCAACTCCGAGCAGCCGACCCTCGTCTCGGTTCAGGCTCGCCACATAGAGAACCTCCGGTCGGCTCTGGGAGGGACTCCCGAGGGCCTCGAGCTGCACCCGGCCGAGGAGTGGCGGGGGACGTCGGCACGCACCCGCGACAAGTTCGCTCGCTGGGCGACAGAGCGGACGGCCGGTGGGCGGCACATCCGCCTCGTCGGCGAGCCCGCGTGGGCACTCGGCCATGAGAGGGAGGTCCGCGACTGGGCCAGGCACGAGGCGGTCATCAACGTCGCCTTCTCGGGCCTCCCGGTGAGATTCATCTGTCCGTATGACGCCCAGGCTCTGCCGCAGGAGGTCCTCAAGCACGCCGCCGACACCCATCCCGAGATCGTCGACGGAGGAGGCAGCTCCTCGAGCGACTCCTACGAGGATCCCCGCGAGTTCTGCAGGGGCCTCGACCCCCGCGTCCAGCTCAAGCGCCGATCGCCGGAGCTGGAGATGCTGTTCGGCCTGGGCGACCTGCCCGAGGTGCGACGCCTCACTGGGTCATTTGCCATCGACGCGGGTATGTCGGGCTCGCGAACGGAGGAGATCGTCCTCGCCGTGAACGAGATCGCGACGAATGCCGTGATCCACGGAGAGCCGCCGACGAGCGTGCGGGGGTGGAGCGCGGAGGACGAGGTCGTCTTCGAGGTGACCGACGCCGGTGGTGGGATCCTGGATCCGCTCGCCGGCCAGCTCCCGCCGCCGCCGGCCGGGCTCGGCGGCAGAGGGCTGTGGCTCACCCGGCTGCTCTGCGATGCGGTCGAAGTGTGCAACGGCGGCGGCTGCACCGTCACGGTCCACGCCGCCACCCGGACCCGGGTGCTCAGCGCCGCCTGAGGACCGAGCCGTCGATCTCGGCGGCGCTTGTGAAGCCGCTCAGCGTCATGGTCAGATCGAGCTCCGCCAGGAGGCTGCGCAGCACGCTCTCCACGCCGCTCTGGCCGTCGAGCGCGAGCCCCCAGAGATAGGGACGACCGAGCAGCACCGCGTCGGCGCC
>DASTAI010000296.1:0-2268 GCA_035712865.1 Solirubrobacterales bacterium | reverse complement strand
GCGACTGTAGCCGTGGTGGTAGGTGATCAGGCCGTCCTTGACGCGCCAGACGGTCCAGAACCGCCAGTCCACCTCCGCGCCGCTGGCGCGTCCCTGCATCGATGCCCCGGTCTCGACCAAGACGGTGTCGCCGTGTTCCTCTGTATCCAAGATCTGAAGCTCGAGGTCGTCGGAGACGTCGTGCACGTTCCCCAGCCAGCCCCTGATGCCGTCTCGGCCGCGATAGGTGGTGGACCCTGGGATCTCGGGGACGTCGCTGAACTCGACCGATTCGTCGCAGAGCGCCGCAAGCCCGTCGGGGTCGTTGGCGTTCGCCCGTTCGAAGGCAACGCGAACGACGTCGAGCGTCTTGCCCAAGCCGGCCTCTAGTCGTTCTTGGGGCGGCGGAAGCGGGGCAGGGCGAGGCCGATCACGAACCCGATTCCGCCTGAGATCAGCAGGGCGATGACGAGGGGTGCGTGGGCCTCGCCGACGATGAAGTTGATGCTCACCTTCTGGAAGTTGACGGCGGCGAAGAGGACGCCGATCGCGGCCAGGACCACGATGACCCAGAACCTCGCTCCGCGACCCTCGGACTTCACACCCTCCATCGCGGGCGACCCTAGCACGCGCTCTGGCACCGATTAGCGAGGCTCTCGTGACTAGGGTGCGCCCGGCGGCGCACCCTGGAACCTAGCTTCGCTCGAGTGTGGCCGAGCGAGATCGGGCCAGGGAACGGTCGAGTGGATCGCCCTGATTGCGCTCGTCTCCGGCACCCTCGCCGGCCTCGCCTGGCTCATCGGCCTGCGCCTGCCGGGAATCCTCCTGGCACACGAGCTGGCCGAGCGAATCGTCTGCGCGGTCAGGCTGACCGAGGACTGCCGGAACGAGCCACTCCTGCGCGCCGCGAACGGCCCGGAGGTGGCCGCCCTACTGCGCGACCACGCCCCGGAGCTCCTCTATGAGGACGGGATGCGGACGCTGCCGGTCGACTTCCGAGATTGCCGCTCCGACGCGTGCGCCCAGGGGGCGGAGAGCGGCGTCGTCAGCCGGACGAACGCCGGGCTCCCGGTTGTCGCCTTCACCCACGCCATCGACTGCCGCAGCGGTCACGTCGAGGCGACGGCGGCCTGGGGCGGGGTCTGCTCAGGTCCCAGGCTTGGCCATCTCTACCTGCAGTACTGGCTCTACTACGCGGGGAGCGCGACGGCCGAGGGAAGCTCCGCGCTCAAGGGCCCGATCCGGCGGCTGACGACGGCGCTCGGGCACTCGACCTATCACCCCGACGACTGGGAGGGGTGGCAGGTGCGGATCGGGCGGGAAGGCACGTTCGTGCGCGCCAGCTCCCATCACGGCTACAACGGCTGGGACCCCGACGGCGAGCGGTACTGGATCGCAGGCGGCAGCCACGCCGGGCGGCCGCTGCGAACTGCGACGAGATCGCCGCTCACGATCCGCCGCCCACCGTCGCTCACCAGGAGCAGCGACGACGGAAGTCTCGTCCTGATCCCGCTGGAGACGCTGTCGGACCGCGACCGCTACAGCTTCGCCATCACCCCGCCTTGGCGCAAGCGCGTCTGGTTCGACCCCGAGTACGGCGGGACGGATTGACTACCGAGGAGGCATCCGCAGCGCGCCGTCAAGCCGGATCGACTCGCCGTTGAGCATCGTGTTCTCGACGATGTCGCAGGCAAGCCGGCCGTACTCATCCGGTCGGCCGAGCCGCTGGGGGAAGGGGATGCCGGCGCCGAGGGCCTGGCGCTGCTCTTCGGGCAGCGCGCCGAGGAGCGGTGTATCGAAGAGGCCGGGTGCGATCGTGTTCACCCTGATGCCACGGCCGGCCATGTCGCGGGCGGCCGGCAGGGTCAGGGCGACCACGCCGCCCTTCGAGGCGGAGTAGGCGACCTGGCCGATCTGGCCGTCCCAGGCGGCGATCGAGGCCGTGTTGACGCAGACGCCGCGCTCGCCCTCCTCGTCCGGCTCGTTGTCGGACATCGCCGCGCAGGCGAGGCGCAGCACGTTGAAGGTCCCGACCAGGTTCACCTTGATGACGTTGTGGAAGATCTCGAGGTCGTGGGGGCCCTGCTTGGAGGCGGTCCTCTGGGCCCAGCCGATGCCCGCGCAGCAGACCGAGATGCGAAGGCCGCCGGGCGCGTCGGCGGCGGCGTCGACCGCCGCCTGGACCGGCTCAGGCTCCATCACGTTGGCCTCGAGGAATGCGGCGTTCTCCCCGAGCTCCGAGGCGAGGGCCTCGCCCTTCTCCACATTCATGTCGGCGATGACGACGGA
>DASTAI010000295.1:0-6314 GCA_035712865.1 Solirubrobacterales bacterium | reverse complement strand
CCGAGGCCGCGTCCGGGCGCCTGGGCTACGAGCTGCGTCGCCATCACGTGGCGATGCGCGTGTCGGGTGGGGCGAACGAGGTCGCGGGGCTGGAGCGGGCCGTCGCCGAGGCGGCCGGCGCTCTCGGCGACACCGACCCGCTCGTGATCCCCTCTGGCGCGGCGCGATTCGACGTCTGGTGCGGCTCATTCGAGCCACCGGCGACGGATGCGCTGGAACGGTACGAGCCTCCCCCGAGCATCCTCGTCGCATTCGGGAAGCCCGGCGAGGGGGTGGGGGGCTTCCGCAACTCCTACGGAGAGGCGAAGCAGGCGGCGCGGATCGGCGCCCTGGTGGGGGAGACGAAGCCACAGGTGACGAGCTACGCCCAGGTGGAGCTGGTCTCCTTGCTGGCGAGCGATCTGCCACGGGCGCGCGCGTTCGCCACCGGCCAGCTCGGGCCCCTGGCCGTGAGCGGCGGAACGACCGAGCGGCTGCGCGAGACGGTTCTGGCCTTTCTGGTCTCCGGTGGGAGCCCGACCCGGGTCGCCGCGGAGCTGTTCGTCCACAAGAACACCGTCGCCGAGCGGATCAAGAGGGCGGAGGACCTGCTCGGCCATGGCGTCACCGACAGGCCGGTCGAGCTCGAAGCCGCTCTCACCCTCGCCGCCGCCCTGGGCGACGCCGTGCTCGTAGAGGACTCACAACCACGAAGGAGGAGTTGATGAAAGCGGACCCGCAGCAGCAGGTGCCCGGAATAAGCCGAGTGGACCTGCAAGAGCACGACCTCAGCATCCCCGGGCGCGAGGTCGTCCAGAACCGCGTGGAGCTGAGTCCCGAGGCACCGCCCTTCAAGCATTTCCATTTCGGCGAGGAGGTCATCTACGTGCTCGAGGGGACGCTCGAGTACGAGATCGAAGGACAGGAGGCCAGGACGGTCTCGGCCGGCGAGGCCCTGACGGTCCCGGCCCAGGCCGTCCACGCAGTGAGGAACGTCGGCGATGGCGTCGGAACGGAGCTCGCGACCTACGTCGTCGAGAAGGGGAAGCCGCTGATCACGCTGGCCGAGTGAGCGCCAGCTGGCGGCGGTGAGGGGGGAGAGGGCCTAGAGCCCGGTGCCGCCGGTTCCGCCGGCGGTCCCGCCGGTGCTGCCACCACCGCTCGGAGCCGCGGGAGGGGGAGCGGCAGTGGGCCCGCCGCCTCCACCGCCACCGGTGTCCCCGCCGCCTCCACCCCCACCTGAGGATGTGCCTGAGGAACTGGAACTGCTGGGGCTCGGATAGGAATACGAGCTGGACGAGCTGGACGTCGAAGAGCTCGAGTCGCCGGAGTCGCCCTTGTCGTTCGCCTCGGCCTTGTGCTGGCTGTAGATCGACTCCACCGCGGACATGATCTGGCCCCAGATGTAGGCCGGGAAGGTTCCGCCGTCGACCGGGCCGCCGTTGTAGTCGGTGGTCATCGGAGTGTTGGTGTCCGCGTGGCCGACCCAGACGCAGGCGGTGAAGTGGTCGGTGCCGCCGCAGAACCAGGCGTCGCCGTTGTTCTCGGTCGTTCCGGTCTTGCCCCAGGCGTTGTGGCCGGCGGACTGGGCCAGGACGCCGGTGCCCTGGAGGACGTTCTCGCGGAGGATGCGCTTCATCTCCTCGGCCACCCCGGAGGAGAGGACGCGGATCCTTCGCGGCTTGTCCTCGGCGATCGTGTCGCCGTTCGGGTCGCTGACCTTGTCGATGGCGGTGGGTGCGAGCTGGTAGGGCGTGTCGTTCGGCCCGGGCGATGCGTCGAGGTTGCCGCCGACCCGCTCTCCGTTCGCGGAGATCGTCTGGTAGGCGTGCGCCATCTCGAGCGGGCTGACGCCCGGGTCGATCGCGCCGAGAACCATCGACGGGTTGGTCGAGAACTTGGTGTCGATGCCCATCTGATGCGCCGTGTGTGCGATTCGCTTGGTGCCGCCGCGAACGGCGGGGCTGCCGCCGCACCCGGAGGTGCATCGCAGGGTCCGGCCGAGAGCCAGCTCCGCGTAGACCGAGTTGTCCGAGTGAATCGTCGCGGTCTCCAGACTCGAGCTGCCGTAATACTCGTCGCCGTAGTTGTGGACATCGAAGTACTCGCCCTTTGAGTGCGGCACCTTGAAGATCTTCTCGTTTGAGGCATAGCTGGTGCCGGGCGAGATCCCCTGGCTGAGGGCCGTCGCGAGGGTGAACGGCTTGAAGGACGAGCCGGGCTGGCGGTGACCGTTCGTCGCGAGGTTGAAGGGATGGTTCTCGTAGTCGTTGCCGCCGACCATCGCCTTGACGCCGCCGGTCTCGTTGTCGAGTACGACTACCGAGGCCGTCGGGGCGACACCCGAGAGGGTGTTCTGGGCGATTTCCTGAGCCGTGTTCTGCATCTGCATGTCGAGTGTGCTGTGCACCGTGAGCCCGCCGCCGAAGGCTCGGCCGGGGCCGTAGAGGTCGACGACCTGCTGGCGCAGCCAGGAGGTGAAGTAGGGAGCGTCGGACTCGACCGACGGCTTGGCCAGCTCGGAGGCGGTCGGAAGCTGGGTCTTGATGCCCTGGTCGTACTCCATCTGGTCGATGTCGCCCTCGTCGAGCATCTTCTGGAGGACGAGGTTGCGCCGGTCCTGCGCGGCCTGCGGATTGATCCGGGGGGAGAAGGCCGACGGCGAGGTGATGATCCCGGCCAGCATCGCCGCCTCTGGCGGGGTGAGGTCCTTGGCGCACATCTCGTGGCCGGGCTGCCCGCAGCCTGGGTGGTTCCAGCCGAAGTACGTGTGGGCCGCGGCCTCGATGCCGTAGGCGCCTTCGCCGAAGTAGATGGTGTTCAGGTACTCGGTGAGGATCTTGTCCTTGTCCCAGTGGCGCTCGATCTGGTAGGCGAGAGCCGCTTCCCGGAACTTCTCGAACACGGTCCGGCTGTTCTGCGCCTCGAGCGCGTTCTTCACGAACTGCTCGGTGATCGTTGAGCCTCCCTGCGTGGACCCACCCGGCATCAGGTTCTCGAACCCGGCGCGGAAGAGGCCCTTGAGGTCGACGCCGTCGTGCTCGTAGAAGCGGCGGTCCTCGATCGCGACGGCCGCCTCCTTCATGTAGGGGGAGACTTCACCCGAGTCGACCAGGATCCGGTTGTCGTTGCTGAGCAGGGTCCCGATCGTGTTCCCCTGGTCGTCGACGACCTCCGAGTTCTTGGCCTCGGCGAACTCCTTCTTGGCCTCCAGCTGCGGGAGGTCCTGGGTGATCGACATCATCATCCCGAAGAAGAAGGCGACGAGCCCGAGGAGCCCGACCCCGGCCAGGAGGATCAGCAGTCGCAGCTTCTTGATTCGCCCCGGCTTCGGCTTTCGCGGACGGCGGGCGCTGATTCGGCGCGGCAGGCGGGGTGGGGGAGGCTTGCCGGCGCCGGCTGGACGCGGCTGCGGGATGCGGGCGGGAACCCGCTCGCGCAGGGCGCTGACCCGATCCCGGCTCTCCTCGATCCGCTCCCTGCCGACCCGGCGCAGACCCTGGAGCCCGTTCTCGAAGGCGTTCCTGATCGCGGAGCCGCGACGCGCGACACGTCCCTTCTGGGGCTGCGTTGCCAGCACGGACTCGAAATCCTCGTCTCCGCCTTCCGCCTCGTCGGCGCGCTCAAGCCGGGCCCGCTCCTCGTCGAAGTCGAGAATGGTGCTCGGGCGCCTGGACGCGCGGCGCCTGGCCTCCTTGGCGAAGTTGCGCGCCTCACCCGGCGTCGGCGGCCCGGCCGGGCCGTCGTCGCGCTCGCGGAGAGGTGAGAGGCTGCCCGGCTCGAAGACGTCACCGCCGAAGCTCAGCCAGTCGTCATCGGCTGCCTCGCCCGGGCGGCGGGGCGCACTCGGCTCTCTCGGCTCACGCCGGGGCGGGGCGACCGGAGGCGGCTGCTCTCCGTCCTCCTCGTCGTCGTAGAGGAGCTCGCCGCGACGCTCGAGCAGCTGCTTCGCCCTGGCGGCGTAGCCACCGGAGCCGTTGCCCGCCCCGTTCCCGGACCCGTTCTCAGCGGAGCCGTTGGTGTGGGCGTCGTTGCCGTTGCCGTTGCCCGGCGAACGGCTGGTTCCGCCGATGCGCCGACGGCCCCCGCGGTCGTCGCCGGTGTCTTCGGGGTCGCCTGAGTCCGTCCGCGAGGCGGATCGGCCCCGCTCTAGGTCGAAGTCGAAATCGAAGTCTTCAGTCATATGCGATGAGCGACACCGGTGTCGCTCGCGCCCGGATCCGGTTTGCGCCTGGACGTGACTCTAAGGACACCGGATGACGCGGGATGTTGCACTCGCGCAGCAGACGTGTCCGGCAGGCGGAAGCGACGAGTCTAGCAGCGGCTTCTCGGCCAAAATCCGGTTCAGAGCGGGCGCCGGACTAGGCTTCGGCAGGCATGTCCGAGATTGAAACTCTGATCCGCGGGGCCGAGGAGGTACTGCCCGCAGGCGAGCTGGAGCGGCAACTCGCCCGGGGCGAGCCCCTCAGGGTCAAGCTCGGCATCGATCCCAGCACCGCCGATATCCACCTCGGCCACGTGGTCGTGCTCGCGAAGCTGGCGCAGTTCCAGGAGGCCGGCCACACGGTGGTGCTGATCATCGGCGACTTCACCGCTCTGGTCGGCGATCCGAGCGGGCGCGACACGACCCGCCCAGTGCTCACCCCCGAGCAGATCGATGCCAATGCGCAGACCTACCAGGATCAGGCCTTCAGGGTGCTCGACCGCGACCGGACCGAGGTGCGCAGGAACAGTGAGTGGCTCGACATGCCAGCGCAGGACCTGTTCAGGCTCCTGGGAAAGACCACCGTGGCGCGGCTGCTCGAGCGAGAGGACTTCACGAAGCGGATGAGGGCGGACCAGGCGATTTCCACGCTCGAGCTGATCTATCCCGTGCTTCAGGGGTATGACTCCGTGGCGATCCGTTCCGACGTCGAGCTCGGCGGGACCGACCAGAAGTTCAACCTGCTCTTCGCCCGGGACATCCAGCGCGCCTACGACGTGCCGGAGCAGTCGATCATGACGCTTCCCATCCTGCCCGGGACGGACGGCAGGCAGAAGATGAGCAAGTCGCTCGGGAACTACGTGGGGGTGACCGACCCGCCCCAGGAGATGTTCGGGAAGCTGATGAGCGTGCCCGACGAGGCGATGGGGGCCTACTACGAGCTGCTGCTGGGCGAAGAGGCGCCCGCTGGCCACCCTGCCGAAGCCAAGCGGGCGCTCGCACGGCGGATCATCGAACGCTTTCACGGCGCGGATGCGGCACGCGAGGCCGAGGAGCGCTTCGACACCGTGCACGTCTCCCACGGCGTGCCCGAAGACATCCCGGAGGTCTCGCTGGGCGACGCGGCGGGCGCCGGGGGGAACGGGGAGGTCCACCTGCCGGCCCTGATCGCCGAGACCTTCGAGATCTCCAGCAGCGAGGCGCGCCGCCTGATCGCCCAGGGTGGGGTGAAGCTGGACGGCGAGAGCGTGGACGCCGACAGCCTGGATCTACCGCTCGAGCAGCTGTCCGGCCGGGTCCTGCAGGTGGGCAAACGCAGATTCGCGCGACTCGGCCCTTGAATCAGGGCGGTTTCTAGGGCTATACTCCGCGGTCGCTCTTGCGACGGTTTCCAAAAGGAGCAACCTCGTAGCGAGGAGTCCAGACCGGCCGGCACCTGCCCGGCCTATTCTCGGGCCCCTCTCGACGAGGGGCCTTTTTTGTGGCCACGCAAGAGGGTTGGAGGCGGCGAGACCCGTCGACCCCCGCCGAGTGGTCTTTGAAAACTGAGCAGCGCGTGATGAGGGACAGTCGTCCCTCATTACTCGAGCCCGACTCCCGCCCATCATGCACCGGGCGGGGGTTGAATAACTCCGTCATGTCTGGCCACCGCCCTGTGTACGCGGTGGCAGAAGTCAGCTACATGACAACTCTCTTGTGACTGACGATCAGTCACGTCACACTTTTTACGGAGAGTTTGATCCTGGCTCAGGACGAACGCTGGCGGCGTGCTTAACACATGCAAGTGGAGCGACGAACCGGGCTTCGGCCCGGGGCAAAGCCGCGAACGGGTGAGTATCACGTGGGTAACCTGCCCCGATGACCGGGACAACCCGAGGAAACTCGGGCTAATACCGGATGTGCTCCTCGCACATCAGTGCAAGGAGCAAAGGAAGCTTCGGCCTCCGCATTGGGATGGGCCCGCGGCCCATTAGCTTGTTGGTGAGGTAAAGGCTCACCAAGGCGACGATGGGTAGCTGGTCTGAGAGGACGATCAGCCACACTGGGACTGAGACACGGCCCAGACTCCTACGGGAGGCAGCAGTGGGGAATCTTGCGCAATGCGCGAAAGCGTGACGCAGCAACGCCGCGT
>DASTAI010000294.1:0-8469 GCA_035712865.1 Solirubrobacterales bacterium | reverse complement strand
TACCCGGGCAGGATGAACTCCGCGCCCCGCTCGATCACGGCTCCCTCGCCGAAGGGCACCGACCAGACCCGGCCGCCCACCCGGTCGCGGGCCTCGAGCACGGTCACCTCGGCACCGGCCGAACTGAGTGCATCGGCCGCGGCCAGGCCCGCGAAGCCCGCGCCGATGACGACCACGCGCTTCATCGTGTTCGCGGCGGCTCAGGCATCAGGTCCGGATCCTCTCAGGCCCTGGCGGATCGGGGCACGAGCCGGATAGGATTCGATTTTCTACGGGGAAGGAGGAGCCCGATGTCCTGGAACCTGAGAGGAAGCTACTTCGAGACCTGCTCCTGCGACCTGATGTGCCCGTGCAACATGTCGTTCGATCACGGCGCCACGTACGACTACTGCCGGGTCACGCTCGTCTTCAACGTCAAGGAGGGCGAGATCGAGGGTACGGACGTGGGCGGTCTCACCGTCGCCGCCGTCGCCGACACCCCCAAGGTCATGACCGAGGGCAACTGGAAGCTCGGATTGTTCGTCGACGATCAGGCGAGCGACGAGCAGATGGAGAAGCTCGCCGCCGTCTTCAGCGGGCAGAAGGGCGGGCCGATGGAGGCGATCGCCCCTCTCGTCGGCGAGGTGCTGGGGGCGGAGCGGGCCCCGATCGAGGTGATCGAGGACGGGCTCAATCACAGCATCAAGATCGGCGACGCCGTCGATTTCGAGATCGAGGACATCGTTCCCTTCGGTGTCGAGACGGGAGAGCCGGTTCGCCTCGTGGGCGTCTTCCATCCGGCCTCTTCGGAGTTCAACGCGGCCGAGGCCAAGCGCTCGAGCATCAATGCCTTCGGCATCGAGTACGAGGGGAAGACCGGGATCTCGACCGCGGAGTTCGCTTGGGCCGCCTGACCGTCGGATGGCTTCTGTAGGACCGCTAATGGAGGGCTCCGACGCCGGCGAGGTGCTCGACATCGCCGTCTCCGACGACGGAGGCGTGCGAGTGCTGCGCCTCGAGGGCGAGCTCGACATGGCGGGGGTCGATCAGTTCGAGCAGCTGCTGGCGGCTGATCGCCCCGCGGGCACGACGACGTTCGTCATCGACCTGCGAGGGCTCACCTTCATCGACTCTTCCGGTCTCCGAGCGCTGATCATGGCTGACCGGGGAGTGCGCCAGGACGGTGGCCGCCTGATCGTCGTCCGCGGCTCGGACCGGGTCAACGAGGTGCTCGAGATGACCGGCGTGGCGCAGCGGATCGAGTTCGTCGACGAGCCGCCCTTGGCCTAGGCGGCCGCCGGCGACGACGGGCCGGGGAGCACGAGGTCCATCTCGAGCCAGACCGTGGTCAGGCCACCAGCACGGTCCACGCCCCAGCGATCGGCCAGCTGCTCCGTCAGGAAGAGGCCCCAGCCGCCGGCCTCACCGCGCGGCAACGGCTCGCTCTCGGGCTCGAACCCGGGCCCCGGATCGGTCACCTCGACGCGGAGCATGCGCTCGGATCGCTCCACCCGCAGCCGAATCGGGTCTCCTGGGGAGAGCCGGGCGTGGCGGACGCAGTTCGTGACCAGCTCGCTGACCAGGAGCCGCAGGTCCATGTAGACCTGGGTCGCGAGCGTTCCCTCCAGCGACGCCAGCGCATCCCTGGCCTCAGCCGGGCATCCCGGTCCCGGCTCGAGATCGACCTCGATCGGCCGACCGGATGTGGCTGCGCCCGCCGCGCCGTCGCCGTTCTCCGAACCCACCCGGCGCAGGACGACCACGGCGACGTCGTCGTCGGGCTCGCCGTCGTTGTTCATGGCCAGCTCACCCAGGCGGGCAGCCGTCTCATCGGCGGACGCGCCCACGCTGGCTCGCAGCAGCGCTCCGATTTGGCGCGAGGGATCGTTGCCGGGATCTCGCCGTTCCGTGAGGCCGTCGGTGAAGAGGACGAGGGCGTCGCCGGGCTGAAGGTCGAGCCGCTGATCCACCAGCTCGGGATCCGGATAGATGCCGAGCAGCATCCCCCCGTCGCTGGGCACCTCCTCGATCTCGCCGTCGGCCCGGACCAGCACCGGGGGCGGGTGTCCGCCGTTGCTGAGGAGCACACCGCGATCGGGCGCCGTGACGTCGAGCTGCACCATCACCGACGTCACGAAGCGCTGGTCGGATCGCTGTTCGCGAATCGCCTCATTGAGCCAACGCAGCGCCTCGCTGGGGGTGTTCGCCTGGCGGCCGCCCGCCCGCAGCGTGTAGCGAGCCAGGGCGGTGAGCGAGGCTGCCTCCGGCCCCTTGCCGCAGACATCGCCGATCACCGCCAGCCATCTTCCGGGGCTGGCCTCGAAGAGGTCGTAGAAGTCGCCGCCGGCCTCCTGTCCCCTCATGCCGGCTCGATACCAGCCGGCCGCCTCGAACTGCGGGATCTCCGGAAGCTGAGGGGGGAGCAGCTCGGCTTGGAGCTCGTGCGCGAGAACCTGGGCTCTGCGCTCGGCTCGCCTGCGCTGGTAGGTGAGGATCGCCAGGATCAGCCCGGTCAGGCCCACGATCGCCGAGAAGGTCTGGGCGAGGAGGAGCCCGTCGTCCTCCGCGCGCCTGAAGAACGGCCCCTGCTCGTTACCGGTGAAGCTGACGGCGATGACGGCGAAGATCAGCGAAGCCACGGCCGCCCCCGGCTGCAGGAATCTGAGCGCCGCCCAGACGACTATCGGGAAGGCGAGGTAGGTGGCGGGAACGTCGTTGGTGAACACCACCAGCTCGATGGCGACCAGGGCCACGAGCAGCGCGACCGCCTCGAAGGCCTTTCCGGGCAGATCGCGATACGGCCAGTGGGTGACGAGCACGAAGATCGTGGATGCGACGAGGAGATCGCCGCCCATGTCGCCGAGCCACCAGAGGCGCCAGGTCTTGATCGTGCCCTCGGAGAGGGAGTCGCCGAGGCTGAGGCTGGCCACGCCGATCGTCGCGCTGATCGTGGTGCTGATCACCGCGCCGAGCACGACCAGCGCGAAGAGGTCCCGCAGGCGGAGCAGGTTGGGACGGAAGCCGAAGCGGTCGAGGAGCCATGCCCCTACGAACGCCTCCAGCGTGTTGCCGATGGCGATGCCGGCCGCGGTGTAGACAGGGACGTCGGTGGTGACGTTGGCGAGGAACGCCCCGAGCAGCACGCCCGGCCACAGGCCCCGTCCCCACAAGACCAGCGCCGCGAGAGCGATTCCGGTGGGCGGCCAGACCGCCGTCACGCTCTCGTTGGAGAACGCGAGGTCCAGCCCGAGCTTCGCCGAGCCGTAGTACGCGCCCGCCAGGACGAGCCCCCAGGCAGAGGCAGCGAGCCGTCCCGATCGGATGGGCGCCGCGTTCACACCGCCTCTGACCCTATCCGGTAGCGCCCGGGCACCAATACGGCAGTTCTGCCGTTTCCCGCACAGCCGGGCGCGCCTAGCGTGCTCTGAGCACAGCATTCACGCGAGAAAAGGAGTGGTTATGGACCTGTTTGTGATCCGCAGGCGCAGCAACTGGAAGAACCCCGAGGAGCTCGAGCTCGCGGCCGCGAAGTCGACGGCCGAGGGGGAGAAGATGAGCGACGAGGTGCGGTGGATCCGCAGCTACGTCGTCGAGGAGGACGACGGCAGGCTGGGCACCGTCTGTGTTTATGAGGGCGTCAGCCCCGAGGCCGTCCGCAGGCACGCCGACAACACCGGCATGTCCGCCGACGAGGTCAACAGGGTCGCGGACACCGTGATCGTTCGCGAGGACCCTGTCGCGGCGTGATGCCAGACACGGCGGGGCGCCGCGACAGGGGGTCGGCGCCCCGCCGTCGCTGCTCGTGATCGGCCTAGACTCACGATCCATGCCAGCACCGCGCTCGCTGATCGGGCGGGACCAGGAGCTCGGCGCCCTGAGTGAGAAGCTGAGCGACGCGCTCGGGGGCGAGGGCGCGCTCGTCCTCGTCAGCGGCGAGGCCGGGGTGGGCAAGACCCGTCTGCTCGACGAGCTCTGCGGCGGGGCGGACGTTCCCGCGCTGCGCGGCGCCGCCCGGCATGAGACGACCCCGGCCTACGGGCCGGTTGTGGCGGCGCTCCGATCCGCCCTGCGCGCCGACCCCGAGGCGCTCGCCGACTGCGGTCCCCTCGGCGAACAGCTACCGCTGCTCTTGCCGGAGCTCGGTCAGGGTCCTGAGGACGTCGACTCGACGACCCTCCGCGAGGCCCTGCGCGCTGCACTGGTGGCGCTCGCGGGCGAGCGTGGTGCCGTCGTCGTGCTCGACGACCTGCAGTGGTCCGACGCGGCGACGCTCGAGTTCCTCTCCGAGGTCGCTCCCACTCTCGATGGGGCCGCGCTGCTGATCATCGGCGCCTATCGCTCCGACGAGCTCCCCCGGGACCATCCGCTGCGCCGGACCCGCAACCAGCTTCGCCGGCAGCACGCGCTCACCGAGGTTTCGCTTGGCCGGCTCGACGCCGACGGCACCCAGGCGCTGCTCGAGCAGGCGCTCAGGTCGGAGGTCTCGAGGCCGCTCCTGCGAGCCGTCCACGATCGCTCGCAGGGCCTGCCCTTCTTCGTGGAGGAGCTCGCGCGGGCGCTGGAGAGCGAGGGCCGGCTCCAGCAGGGATCCGCAGGTCTCGAGCTCGCCGAGGGCAGCGACGTGGCGGTGCCGGACACGGTGCGCGATGCAGTGCTGCTGCGGTGCGCCGAGCTGACTCCCGAGGGCAGAACGGCGGCTGAGGTCGCAGCCGTCGCCGGTCAGCGATTTCCGCTCGAGGCCGTGGTCGAGCTGGCGAGCGAGCCGGGGATCGGGGAGCTGTTGGAGCTGGGTCTGGTGACCGATCAGGGGTCTGGCGTCGGCGAGTTCCGCCACGCGCTGGTCCGGGAGTCCCTCTACGGGGACGTGCCCTGGCTCCGGCGACGAGAGCTGCATCGCACGCTGGCGGAGGCGCTCGAAGCCGCCGGCGCCCCTGACGTCGAGCTGGCCGCGCAGTGGATGGGCGCCCGGGAGGAGGACCGCGCGCGAGAGTCGTATCTACGTGCCGCCGAGGACTTCGCTGCGGTGCACGCCTTCCGGGACGCGGCGGCGATGGCCCATAACGCGCTCGAGCTGTGGCCCGAGGGCGAGGCCGTGGATCGCCGCCTCGCCACGCTGGAGCGGCACGCGGGCTGGGCCGAGCTCGCCGGTGACCTCCCGGCGGCGGCTCGAAGCTGGCGCGAGGTCTCGGCACTCTGCGCGGACGACGTGGCCGCCCTGGCCACGGCCCAGCGCCGTCTCGCTCGGGTCTTCGCGATCCAGGGCGACCGTACGGGTGCGATCGAGGCGCTCGCCGGGGCCGCCGATGCGGCAGCCGCCAGCGGCGATGCCGCAGGGGCTGCCGGCGACAGGCTCCGAGCCGCGGACTACCTCCAGTTCGCCGGCCGCCACCCTGAATCCCTGGAGCTGATTCGCGCCGCCGGCCGCGAGGCGGGCGACGCAGATCGAATCGACCTGCGGGCTCGGGCGCTCGCCGCCGAGGGTGTGGTGCGCGCGAAGCGCGGCGAGTACGAGCCTGGCGTCGCCCTGGTCAAGGAGGGCCTCAGTCTGGCCCTCGAGCATGACCTCAGCGCCGAGTCGATCGACGCCTATCAGCGGCTCGGCACCGCGCTCGAGCAGTCCGGCGACTACGCGGGCGCCCAGGAAGCCCTCAGCAGCGCGCTCGACCTCTGCCAGCTGTCCGCGGATGCGGACCCCGAGGCCGGTTGCGTGGCCTGTCTCGCGTACGTGGTCAGGGAGCTGGGCGATTGGAAGCGGGCCTCGGAGTTGTCGCAGCAGCTGATCGATGAGGGTGCGCGCGACGGCGTCCGCACGGTCGCCGAGGGTGTGCGCGGATACATCCACGCCCTTCGCGGCGAGCTCGGTCCCGCCCGGCGCACCCTCAACGCGGGCCTGCACCTGGCTCGCCGGCTCGACGTCCTCTCGATGCAGGTCGATTGCGCGGCGTCACTTGCCGTGATCTCCGACCACGACGGCGATCCCGACCAGGCCCTGGAGCAGTGCCGCTTCCTCGTCTCCCGCTGGGGAGAGAGCGAGGACCACCACTACGCCGTCTGGGGCCTGCGGCTCTCGGCGCAGCTGTTCGCACAGGCCGGGGCGGACGCCGACGCCCATGCTGCTGCGCAGGGCCTGACCGAGATCGCCGACGACTCCGGGCATCCGGACGCCCTCGCGGCGCTGGCGCACGCTCTGGGCGAGATCGCCCTGGCCGACGGCGAGGCTGAGATCGCGGCCGAGCAGATGATGAGGGCGGTCGAGCTGCACGGATCGCTGCGCATCCCGGCGGAGCGGGCGCAGATCCTGCAACGGACCGGGGTGGCTCTGGCTGCGGCCGGCGAGCGCGAGCTCGCCATCGAGCGACAGGCGGAGGCCTACCGGATCGCCCGCAAGCTCGGGGCGCGCCCGCTGGCGGGCCGGGCGGCGACGGCGATCGAGGACCTCGGCGAGTCCGCCGAGCAGCGCCTCGGGCGCACCGCGACGGACGGGGAGGGCAGCCCGCTCTCCCGGCGCGAGCTCGAGGTCATCAGGCTGGTCGCCGACGGGCTGACCAACCGCGAGATCGCGGGGCAGCTCTTCCTCAGCCCGCGCACCGTGGACATGCACGTGCGCAACATCCTCTCCAAGTTCGATTGCCGCTCGCGCGTCGAGGCCAGCATCAAGGCCGGCGATGCGGGTCTGCTGAACTAGATCCTCTGACGATTAGTTTCCCCGCTGCCTCGAGTCTCGATTGACGTACGGACCACGAGGAAGGGAACCGAGATGCCTGAGCACACGACGGGGACGCGCGAGGAATGGGAGGCCGCCCGGGCCGAGCTTGCGAAGCTCGAGGCCGAGGAGGCCGAGCGCAACAGGGAGATTGAGGAGAAGCGGCGGGCGCTCCCCTGGGTGCCGGTCGAGAAGGACTACGAGTTCGACACGGAGAACGGCAGGAAGAGCCTCGCCGAGCTCTTCGACGGCCGCTCGCAGTTGCTCGCCTACAACATCATGTTCGGGCCCGACTACGAGGTCGGCGCCTGCCCGGGCTGCTCGAACCTGGGCGATGAGCTGAGCGCCTCGGTCGTCCACATGAATCACCGCGACGTGACCCTGATGTGCTTCTCGAGGGCGCCGATCGACCGGCTCATCGCCTACAAGGAGCGGATGGGGTGGGAATTCCCCTACGTCTCGACCTACGAGAGCGACTTCCCCTTCGACTTCGGCCTGGCGATGACCGAGGAGCAGGCCGAGGGCATCCCAGAGGTCAAGGAGATGATCGACGACCCGCCCGACTGGCTGCAGGAATGGTCGACGCAGGTCGGGGCCGACCTCAAGGACGGCCTCCGCGAAGGACCGGGATTCATCGCCTTCGCCCGTGACAACGGGACCGTCTACCTCACTTACCAGGTGATGGCGCCCGATCCATTCGTGGCGCCGTACCACTCCTTCCTCATGGACCGCACCCCGAAGGAGCAGCCCGAGGAGCCGCGCGCCTGGCGCAAGGACGAGTACCCCGACTGACGCGAAGGGGCCCGGTCAGCGACCGATGTGAAATCCGAGCCGCTCGGGCAGGGCGGCCAGAGCCCGGCTGATCGGGTCGGCGACGGCTCCGTTCTCCTCGGCGGCCTCCTTCGTCACCAGGCCCGCGCGGATCGCGTTGCCGCCGAGCCAGGACGCGAAGCCCGCCGGGACGCGGCGAGGGTCGGGGTCGACCAGGGCCAGACTCGAGTGCTCGTCCCGGCGACCGAGCGCGAGAGACGCGGCGATCCGGCCCATCATCGGCGAGGGGCCGACGCCGTTGCCGGTGTAGCCGAAGACGCCGAACACCCGGTCGCCGCCGACGGGGACGAGCACCGGCAGGTGACTCGGCGAGACGTCGATCGGGCCGCCCCAAGCGTGGGTGATCCAGCGGCCCTCCAGCTCGGGGAAGAAGGAGCGGAGGTGTCCGGCCACCTGCTCGACGATTCCCCGATCGAGCTCACTGCGCCCCCCGAGCCGGGCGCCGCATGCGATTCGGCCCCCGCCCCAGCCGAAGGCGATGCGCCCGTCCGGTGTGGTCCGCATGTAGTGGACCATCGCGCGGGCGTCGGTTATGCACTCGCCGCCGGTCCAGCCGATGCGGTCGAGCACGTCTGGAACCGGCTCGGTGAGGACGATGTGGCTCGAGGTCACCGTGAGACGTCCCCGCAGCGGGGAGCCAACAGCGCCTGAGGCCGAGCCGATCGCGAGGATGCAGGCGCTCGCGCGGATCCGCGTCGCCGGGGTCTCGGCCAGGCATCCCCAAGCGCCGGCGCGCAGGCGCCTGACCGGCGAGCGCTCGAAGACCCGGACCCCGCGCCGCTCCTGGAGCCGATTCCGCAGTCCCAATGCCAACCGCGCCGGTTGCACGGTGGCCGCGCCTGGATAGAAGGCGGCGGCGCGAAACCGCGGCGATGAGCAGCGCTGCCGCACCTGCTCGGCGCTCAGCTCGACGACCGCGTCACTCTCGTCGATGTCACGGCAGACCTCCGCCGCCT
>DASTAI010000293.1:0-2790 GCA_035712865.1 Solirubrobacterales bacterium | reverse complement strand
TGTCCGCCTCAGTCAGCACGAGGGGCAGCCCGAGCCTCACTGCCGCGATGCCCGCCGGCCCCGCGACGTAGCCCCCTCCCCCCATCACCACGTCCGCGCGGCGAGCGCCGAGCAGCCGGCGAGCGGCGCCGACCGCCTTCGCCGCCTGACCGGCGGCGATCACCGCCTTCAGGGGGTTTCGCCGATCGAGCCCGCTGACGCGCAGGAAGTCGATCTCGTAGCCGGCGCCGGGAACGAGCTGCGCCTCGGCCCGATCCCGAGTGCCGAGGAAGCTGACCTCAGCGCCCTCAGCGCGAAGCGCGTCGGCGACGGCGATCGCCGGCACGACGTGCCCGGCTGTGCCGCCGGCCGCTATCACGACTCGAGCCACTGGTGCCCCGTTTCCTCCGCACGTGTGTGCCTTCGCCCTCGATCACGCGCAGTCTCGCAGGGCCCCCGGCCGTGCGACGACCGCCGCCCGAGCCGCTGCGTCCCGAGGCCGAGGCCCTGGCGGGCCTGCGTGCGACGTTCAGGACGAGACCGGCCGCGGCGAGGGTCATCACCAGGCTCGTCCCTCCGTAGGAGACGAAGGGCAGAGGCACTCCGGTGAGCGGCGCTAAGCCGAGCACAGCGAAAAGGTTGAGGGCGGCCTGCGCCATGATCAGCGACGTCAGCCCAGCCGCGAGCAGCTTGCTGAACCGGTCCCGGGCGCGGTGGGCGGCTCGCAGCCCCGCATAGCCGAACATCCCGAACAGGCCGATCAGGACGAACATCCCGGCGAGCCCCAGCTCCTCGCCGATCACCGCCGCGATCATGTCCGTGTGGGCCTCGGGCAGATAGGAGGCCTTCTGCACGCTCTCGCCGAGGCCGACGCCGAGGATCCCCCCGGACCCGACCGCGATCGTCGCCTGTTTGGCCTGGAACCCGGCGCCACCCGAGTCGCTGTTCGGGTGCAGGAACCCGGTGAGCCTCGCCTCCTGGTAGGGGTTCATCGCGACCATCGCGATGCCGATCACCGCGATGGAGATGCCCACCGGCGCCAGCGTTCGGGGCTTGACGCCACCCAGGAAAAGAACGCAGCAGACCGCCGATGAGGCGATGATCGTCGTGCCCAGGTCGGGCTCCTTCGCGATCAGAAGCAGCGCCAGCCCGACGATGATCAGGTAGGGCCCGAGCCCGCCGAGCGTCCGCGCCCGTTTAGGCTCGGTGGCGAGCAGATAGGCGCCGTAGAGAACGAGGGCGAGCTTGGCGAACTCCGAGGGCTGGAACTGGAAGAACCCCGCCCCGATCCAGCGCTGCGAGCCGTTGACCGTGTGGCCGACGCCGGGAACGAGCACCGCGACGAGCATGAAGAGGGCGGCACCCAGGATCAGAGGAGTCAGCGGCTTCACGGCGGCGACTCCGCGGACCGAGGCGACCCGCATGACGACGAGGCCGATGGCGCCGAAGATCAGGGTGCGCTCCAGGTAGTAGAAGCCGCTCCCGCCATGGTTGAGGAGAGAGCGCGCGGAGCTGGCGCTGAACACCATCACGGCGCCGAAGGCCAGCAGGCAGAGCGTCGCGGTGAGAAGCAGCGAGTACTCGAGGGGCGGCGCGGCCGGCTTGCGCTGTCGTCCGCCGCTCATGGCAGCGCCTCCACCAGCTCGCGGAAGCGGTCACCGCGCTGCTCGAAGTCCCTGAAGGCGTCGAAGCTGGCGCAGGCCGGCGACAGCAGGACGACCTCGCCCGGCCGGGCTTCCGCCGCCGCGGTCTCCACCGCGCGCTCGAGGATGCCGACCTGCGAGATCTCGACGCCGGACTCGGCCGCTGGGGCGAGCTCCGAGGCGATCGCCTCGGCCGCTTCCCCGATCAGGTAGCAGGCGACGCAGCGCTCGGTGACCACTGGTGCCAGCGGCGCGAAGCTCTCCCCCTTCGGGCGCCCTCCGGCGATCAGTCGAACGCCGCCCTCGAACGCCCGGATGCCCGCCAGGGCCGAGGCCACGTTGGTCGCCTTGGAGTCGTTGACGTAGACGACGCCGCCCCGCTCGCGTACCCGCTCGAGGCGGTGCGGGACGCCGGGGAATGTCCTCAGCCCCTCCGCCACGGAGTCGCGCGAGAGTCCGGAAGCAAGGCCCGCGGCCGCGGCCGCCATGGCGTTCTCCACGTTGTGCGACCCCAGGAGCAGAAGCTCGTCGGCGCGGAGGAGTGGCTGATCGGCGGCGAAGATCACCCCGTCGCGCAGGCTCACCTCGCAGTCCGGGTCCGCGGCCTCCCCTTCGGCGGGGCAGAAGCGGACCAGGCGGGCGCAGCCCCCAAGGTCGCGCCCGCGGAGCTCCGGCGTGTCGCCGTTGTAGACCGCGAGGTCGTCGTTGCCCTGGTTGGCGAAGATCCGGAGCTTGGCCGCCAGGTAGTTCTCCAAGGTCCCGTGGCGGTCGAGGTGGTCGGGAGCGATGTTGATGAAGACCGCGCACTCCGGGCCGAAGTGCTCGGTGTCCTCGAGCTGGAAGCTCGACGCCTCGCAGACGACCGTCGCATCGGGATCGAGGGCTCCGACCAGCGAGGCGAGGGGCGTCCCGACGTTGCCCGCGACCGCCACCGAGCGCCCATCGGTCCGGTAGAGGTGGCCGATCAGCTCGCTCGTGGTCGTCTTGCCGTTGGTGGCGGTGACGGCGCAGAACGTGTTCGGGATCAGTCGCCAGGCCAGCTCCAGCTCGCCTGTGACCTCGATGCCGCGCTCCCGTGCCGCCACGACCACTGGCGCGTCCTGCGGCACCCCGGGGCTCTTCACCACCGTTCGGGCACGATCGAGTTGCCGTGTTCCGTCCACGCCCA
>DASTAI010000292.1:0-2956 GCA_035712865.1 Solirubrobacterales bacterium | reverse complement strand
TTTGCGGGCCCGGGATCTCCCGGGCTCGCGCCCACCTGCCGCGTTCTACGATGCGCCCATGCCCAGGCGCGAGACCAAGCGCGGCGAGCAGCGCACGCCACTGGAGGGCAGCTACGACGTCGTCGTCTGCGGGGCCAGTTTTGCGGGGCTGACGGTGGCGAGGCAGCTGTCCGGGTCCGGCGGGCACGTGCTGGTGCTCGACCGCTACGAGATCGGCGAGCGGCAGACATCGGCCTGCGGCATCCCTACCGAGTGGCTTAGGGTGATGGGGCTCGAGGGCTCGGCCAGGCAGGAGTTCGGGGAGCTCGTGGTCCACACCCCGCACGGGACCTCGCGCTACGAGCTGCCGTGGACGTTCTCGACCTTCGACTACCGCACCCTCTGCCGGCTGCTGGACCAGCAGAACGAGGCCTCGTTCGAGACGGCCAAGGTGGACGGGCGCACCGGCGAGACGGTCCACACCGACCGCGGTGACGTCTCGGCCGCCCTGATCGTCGACGGCCTCGGCTGGCGGCGGATCCTCGCCACCGATGGGGGCTACCAGCCCCCCGACGCTCCGCTCTCACGCGGCCTCGAGGTCCACCCGGAGGGGGGTTCCGAGGATCTGGAGATCTGGATCGACCGCCGCTATGTCCCAGCTGGCTACGGCTGGAGCTTCCCAGCGCGCGACGAGCAGCGGATCGGGGTCGGTTCGTTCGACCCCCGCTTCCACGTCAAGGACACCACCGTGCTGCTGGCCGACGACCTCGAGAGGCCACCGGTCCGCTACCAGGGCAACTGGATCCCGCACAAGCTTCGTCCCGGCACCGAGGACGGCATCTTCTTCGTCGGGGACTCGGCCGGCCAGTGCCTGCCACTGACCGCGGAGGGGATCAGGACGGCGTTCTACTTCGGGATCAAGCTCGGCGACGAGCTCCGAGCCGTCGTCGAGGGCCGACAGGACCGCGACGCCGCCCTCCGCGACTACGCCAAGTTCGTGGACCGGCACAGGTGGAAGTTCGCCTCGATGCTGGGTGCCCAGCGCCTCCTCCCCAAGCTCCCGGCGCGGGTGCAGAGGGCGGTGATCCGGGCGTGCGGGCGCAAGCGATTCGTGGACTGGGCCTTCGGGCACTACCTCCGCATCGCACCGCCGGAGTTCGCGGGTCCACCGCCGAGGCAGCGGGACGACCGCGAACCGGTCGCCGCTGCCGCCTAGCGCACGATCAGATAGGTCCCGCCCAGGAGCAGCAGGACTCCTATTACTCGCGCAGGGGTGATCGGCTCACGGTCCAGGCCGAGGAAGCCGATCTGGTCGAGGACCACGGAAGTCGTGAGCTGGCCGGTCACGGTTGCGGCGGCGACGCTGCCGGCGCCGATCTGGCTGACCAGGACGAGCGCCGAGAAGACGTACGCGGCGCCGAGGGCTCCGCCGAGCAGGTAGTACCACTGGACGTGCGCGACCTCGCCGAGGCCGCCGGCCTTGCCGCTGACGGTCACGATCGCCGCGAGCAGCAGGGTCCCCACCGCGAACGAGACCGTCGCGGCGGCAAACGAGCCCGTCGATTTGCCCAGTCCCGCGTTGATCGGCGCCTGCAGGGCGATGCAGCCTCCGACCACGGCCATGATGAGAACGGCGAACCCGCGATCCATCGGGCGTGATCTTCGCCGATCGGGCGTATCTCGCGGGTCTCGGTTCAAGGACCGTGATCTTTGGGCCGAATCCGAGTTAGGGCCTCTGAATCCAGAACCGCGTGGGAGTCGTAGTCCCAAATGGAGGAGTGCAACCGACAGTGAACAGCGGCCGGCTGACCACCCGTCTGCTCGGGACACGCGCCCTGCGGCTGCAGCCCGATGGAAGGCTGGTGGCGCTGGTTCGGGACGGCTACGAGTCGGCCTTCGAGGAGATCTTCCGGCGCTACGGCGCCGCCCTGCGCACCTATGCCGCTTCGATAGTGACGATCCAGCGAGCGGACGATGTCACCCAGGAGGCCTTCACGAAGGCATACCTGGCGCTCAAGGGCACGGAGAAGGAGATCCACCTCCGTCCCTGGCTCTACCGGATCGTCCGCAATACGGCCCTGACCGACATCCGCGACGAGCCGCGGCCGGCGGTCGAGCTCGACGAGGCCCGGGCCAGCGGAATGTCGCCCGACGAGCTCGCCGAGCAGAGCGAGGAGATCGGGAGGCTGATCGACGGTCTCCGCGAGCTGCCGGAGGCCCAGCGGGCGGCGATCGTGATGCGCGAGCTCGAGGGCCTCAGCCACGAGCAGATCGCCACCTCTC
The DNA here is from genome assembly GCA_035712865.1 of Solirubrobacterales bacterium. Lineage (GTDB taxonomy): Bacteria > Actinomycetota > Thermoleophilia > Solirubrobacterales > 70-9 > DASUPK01. The sequence continues at coordinate 694 of DASTAI010000292.1, read as the reverse complement.
TCGGACTCAGCGGAGGCGCTGTCAGGCAGTCGATCTACCGCGCGCGGCGCGCCCTGCGCGAGGGTCTCGGGCTGCTCGTTCCCATGCCTTTGCTTCGCCTGCTGCTGGAGGAGGGATTCACCCAGGGCGCCTCGGCCGCGGCGGCCGGCGGCGGCGCGGGGATCGCGGTCAAGGCCGGGGTGGCCGCCCTGCTCGCCGCCGGCACCGTGACGACGGGCGCGGTGCTCAACCAGGAGCTGAAATCGCCGCCGAAGGCGGACGCCAACCCCGCCAAGACCAAGGCGAGTGCGTCGACCGCAGACGGCGCCGACGGCTCGCCGGCCGACGGATCCGACTCGTCGGGCTCATCGAACCGCGGCCCCGGGAGCGGCGGCGCGGCAGAGCATGGGCAGCGCGGCTCGGACGACGGCCCCTCGGGTCATCGCGGCTCCAACAGTGGCCCGGGCAGCGAGAACTCGGGTAGCGAGTCGGGCCACAGCGGGACGGGCGAGTCGCATTCCGGATCCGGTGGCGGTGACGGCGGCGAGGAACACTCGGGCTCGGGCGATTCCGGGTCCGGTGGATCCGGTTCGAGTGGCTCCGGATCCGCCGGCTCCGGGTCCAGTGGATCCGGCTCGCTCTCGAGCGGGCCGGGTCCCGAGCTCGAGCCGGAGGACCACTCCGGGTCGAGCGGTCACGGCGGTTCAGACGACCC
>DASTAI010000291.1:0-4005 GCA_035712865.1 Solirubrobacterales bacterium | reverse complement strand
CAGGACTCGCCGAACTTCTGGAAGACGACGCCCGCCTTGCCGTTGGCGGTTTCGATCCCGTGACGCGCTGCGTCGGCCGCCGACACGAAGACGACTGGCTGACCATCTACGACGCACACCCACTCCGTTCGCGCTCCAGCTCCTGCGGGAAATGCGAGTGCCACCGTCAAGGCAGCGGCCGCGATCAGTCCCATGATGAACCGCTTCATTTGACTCCTCCTCCGCTCGGGACCCGACCCTATCGCCGTTCGGTGGATAGGTCCCACGTTCTCCTCCGACATCGCCTACTCCTGAAGGCCGGCGGCTTCGAGGGCAGCGGACCGGTACGTCGCTTCCCGCCGTCCAGCCACGCTGGATGAACCACCAACACCCTGTTGTCGCCAAGGTCGGTCAACGCGACAAGCATTTCCTGCTTGCTCATTGCCCTCCTCGGGGATCGATTGCTACCGCTGAGCGGTAACGAGCCGCCTCGCGGAGAGAAAGTTGGGACAAGGTTGTCCCGTCAAGTTTTCTGCCAAAGGAAAACCCCGCCATTAGCGGGGCTTCCTAGTGGGCCGGGCAGGACTCGAACCTGCGACCGACGGATTATGAGTCCGCTGCTCTGACCAGCTGAGCTACCGGCCCCGGCGGCCAGTGTATGGGCGGCATCCGCCGGGATAGATTCGGGTCATGGAGGAGCCGGAGGAGGGCGAGCGGACGGTGGAGCAGACGTTCACCTGGCCCCTGCTGGGCGCGCTCTACGGGTCGATCGTGATCGTGGCGGTGGTCGCTCTACTGTCCTCCGGAGCCGGCAGTGGGTTCGAGGACGAGGTCGATGCTCCGGCCCGGACGCTGGTCGCGGCTCCGGTGGTTCTGTTCGCGGGAGTGCTCTTCGTCGCGAGCGTTGTGGCGCTCATCGCGCCCGGAGCGCGCCGCGCCTCCATGCGGGTGGCCGAGATCGCCGCCTGGCTGATCCCGGCCTGGCTGGTGATGTGCGCGATGGGGATCGGCGCGGTGGCCTTCGCCCTCCACCACGCCAAGTGACGCTCAGGGGCTGAGCGCCTCGAGGGAGTCGCCGACGGACGAGGGCTCTCGGACCCCTTCCGACGCAGCCTGGGCACCCTCGGTGAAGGCGCTGGTCGCCGTGATCACTGCCGCGGCGGCTGTGGGGTTGATGCGGCCGGACTCGAGGCATCCCCGCAGGAACTCCTCGATGCCCTTGGCCAGGTCGGCGAGCCGGTTCTGGCCGACCACGAGGGCGGCGCCCTTGAGGCCGTGGGCCTCGACCCGAAGGGCCTCGATCCGGTCGGGATCGCTCTCCCCCGACGCGGCGAGGCTCTCTATCCCGGTGATGATCGTGGGACTGCGGCGCTCGGCCTCGGCGGCGAGCATGGTTAGAAGCTCCGGATCCGACATCCCGCTGAACCTACCCGGTCGGGCGGCTCAGGAAAAGAGGTGTCAGGCGGCGACCTTCTGGACCGCCGCCTCGAGCTCCTGGACGCTGAATGGGCCCTGGAGGACGGTGCTGACGTTGCCGTTGCGGTCGATGATGAAGCACCACGGTTCGGTCTGGAGGCCGTAGGCGGTCATCTGGGGGCGAGGGCCGTCCTGGATGCGGTTGTTGTTGTAGACCTCCTGGTGGATGAAGGCGACGCGGTCGCCGTACTCCTGCTTCACCTGCTCGGCCTCGTCGGTGACGGGACCACAGACCCGGCTCTGGCAGAGAGCCGGGGTGGCGAAGAGCACGACCACGGGCTTCTTGCCGAGGACGTTCGCGAGGTCGTCGTTGTGCATGTCGTCGGGTGGGACGCGGGTGTCGATCTGGGAGATGTTGGAGACCTGGCCGACGGTCAGCGTGTGCACCGCGGGGGCCTTCTGGCCGACGCGCGGAGCGGGGTAGTCGCCGACCGGGTGGGGCGTCGGCAGCAGGCTGTACTGGTAGGTGCCGCCCGTCTTGACCAGGGCGCCGAAGGTCCAGGGACCGCGCTTGTTGAGAAGGACGTCGGAGACGTAGGCGACCTGGGCCGCGAGGGGATCGTCGGCTGTGGTCTTCGCACGGAATGCGGGCTTGGTCGTGAGGTCCTCGATGCGCGCCGGGAACGGGCCGATCGCCTGTCCCTTCGGACTGCTGCCGGGCGTGGCGTAGATCGCCACCTGCGCGTCCGTGATCTGGTCACGGCCGGCAGTGAAGACGCCGAAGGGGAACCGGTTGACCCCGACGTAGAACATCGCTGCGGCGGGGGCGACGACGGGGCCCTGCTGGCCCTTGGAGGCGCTGAGGAGGACCGTTTCGAGGCTACGCCCATGGGGGGCGGGGAAGTCGGTGGCGACGGGCGCGGGCTTGCTGCGGCTGCCCGTCCCGTTGTCCGACCCTCCGCACCCTGCGAGGAGCGCAACGGCGAGAACGGCCGCTGCGGCGGTGGTCTTCCTGATCACTGGCGGCATCGTAGAGGTGGCCCCGATAGGGTGCCGCCCGCGAGTTAGCGAGTCCTTAAGGAGGAATTGTGGCGGAGAAGGCGGCCTTGGTCACGGGAGGTTCGAGCGGGATCGGTTTGGCGATCGCGCAGGCGCTGGGCGAGGACGGGTACGGGCTGACCGTGTCGGCCCGCCGGCCGGAGAAGCTGGAGGCGGCGGTCGAGGATCTGCGATCGGAGGGGCTCGAGGTCGAGAGCGTGCCGGCGAACATGGCCGACGAGGAGGACCTGAAGGGGCTGGTCGAGGCGCACCGGGAGCGGTACGGGCGGCTCGACGTGCTGATAAACAACGCTGGCGTCGGCATCGGCGAGGCGATGCACGAGCTGACCACGAAGTTCGTCGACATGCAGTTGGGGGTCAACCTGCGCGCTCTGATCCTGACGACGCGGGAGTGCCTGCCGCTGCTGCGCGAGGCCGGCGCGGAGCACGGGAAGGCTCTGATCGTGAACACCGCCTCCGTTTCGGGCAAGGCCGGGCAGCCGTGGCTGTCGGTCTACTCCGCGACCAAGGCGGCGGTGATCGGCTTCTCCCAGGCGACGCAGAAGGAGAACGCGGGCCAGGGGATCCAGGTGACGGCGCTCGCCCCGGCGTTCGTCGACACGCCGATGACCGAGTTCGTCAAGGGGCAGGTGTCGGCCGAGGCGATGATCCGGCCCGAGGACATCGCGGAGAGCGTGCGCTTCCTGCTCCGGACCTCGCCGAACTGCCTGGTCCCCGAGATCGTCTTCCTGCGGCCCGGGGACACGATGGACACCCCCGAGCTCGGTTAGCCGGCCGGGCTCGACGTGCTCCAGATCCTTCGGCCGCGCCGCAGGCCGGCGCGGACGCCGATCCACCACGCGCTCTGGCGGAGGAGGTCGAACCAGGCGTCCTCGATCCAGCGTCGCCGGCCGCGGCGGCGGACGCCCGCCCAGAGGACGGTGCCCAGCCCGCGAGCGGTGCGGGCGATCTCGCGCCCCCCAGGCCACGTCACGGGATTCCCGCCCATCGCCTCGTACTTCACGCCCACCAATCCGGCTCCATAGGCCCATCCGAGCTGCTGGCGGAAGAAACCAAGCTGGGTCGGGCGGCCGCGGTGGTGGGCGGTGGCGTGCTCCGCGTACGCCAGACGGAGGCCGCTGCGCTCCTGGAAGCGGAGGCCGAGCTCGACGTCCTGGGCGCGGACCATGTTCGGGTCGAAGGCGCCTATCCGGTCGAGGACTTCGCGGCGGTACGCGGCGTTGGCGGTGATCGGGTAGGCCGGGTTCGAGGCGAAGGCGAACTGCTGCCAGTTGCCGAGGAGGCGGATCGCCTGCCGCTCGGCGGGCGTCCTCGGTTGCACGTGTTGGAGGTCGCCACCGACAGCGCCGATCTCGGGGTCCTCGAAGGGACGAACCAGCTCGCTGAGCCAGCACGGGTCGACGACACAGTCGGCGTCGACGAACGCGCAGATCTCGCCGTTGCTCTCGGCGATGCCGCGGTTGCGGGCGTTGGAGACGCCTCGGTTCGGTTCGTGCAGGTAGGTCACCTGCCGGGAGGTGATCCGGGACGCGGTGCCGTCCGTGGAGCCGT
>DASTAI010000290.1:0-2714 GCA_035712865.1 Solirubrobacterales bacterium | reverse complement strand
ATCAGCCTCAGGGGCGATGAGGATCCTCGAGGTCACCCAGATGTGGCCAAGCGCCGAGCATCCCGACCTGGGGAGCTTTCTGGTGCCGCTGACGGGCGAGCTGCGCGCGCTCGGCCACGAGGTCGAGGTGGCCTCGATCAGCCGCCGCGGCGGGTCGCCGACCGAGTACCTGACGCTGGTCAGGAAGGCGCGCGCCGAAGCCGCCGAATTTCGGCCCGACGTCGTCTTCGCCCACTTCCTGTTCCCCGCGGGGGCGGCCGGCGCCCTCGCCGCCCGGAAGGCCGGGGTGCCGCTGGTCGTCATGGCCCACGGCCAGGACGTGGCCAACCTCGGGCGGATCCGGGGGGTGACGCCGGCGACCCGGTGGGTGATCGACCGCTGCGCCGCGGTGATCGCCAACTCCCGCTGGCTCGCGGGGCGGCTGACGGACGAGATCCCGGCCGCCGGCGCCAAGGTCGAGGTCATCGACCTGGGCGTGGACCTCGAGGCGTTCTCGCCGCGCCCGGCCCCAGAAGCCCGGTGGGAGCTCGGCTGGGAAGGCGAGGGGCCGGCGTTCCTGTGCGTCGGCTCGCTGATCGAGCGCAAGAACGTCGTTCGCCTCGCCGACGCGTTCGCCGAGCTCGGGCGAGGCCGGCTGGCCTTCGTCGGAGACGGCCCACTGAGGCCGCAGCTCGAGGGTCGCCCCAACGTCACGCTGGCCGGGCGCATCCCCCAGTCGGGCGTGCCTCAGTGGGTGGCCGCCTGCGACGTCCTCTGCCAGCCATCGCTGGTCGAGCCGTTCGGCCAGGCCCTCCTCGAGGCGATGGCGATGGAGCGCACCGTCGTCGCGACCAGCGTCGGCGGCCCTCCTGAATTCGTCACGCCCGCAACGGGCGTGCTCGTCGATCCAGAGGATCCCGCGGCCCTGCCGCATGCCCTGGAGCTGGCCGCGACCAAACCGTCGCCGAACAAGGCGGCGCGCCAGGTGGCAGCGGAGCACGACGTGAAGAAGCAGGCGGCGCGGATGGCCGAGGTGCTCCAGCGCGTCGCCCACCGGGGGTAGAAGTCAGCGGATCGCGTCCTCGTCGCGCTGCTCCGCCTCGAGCGTCTCGCTCGTGAGCCTCGGCCGCCGCCCGTCGGTGCGCTCCTCCTCCTCGGTCTCCTCGCGCTCGGCCTCAGGCTCCTCTGGAGGAGCCTCGCGCAGCCGCGCCAGGGCGGCCTTGACGTAGGCGGGGCTGAGCACCCGGCCGGCTGCCTCACGCTCCTCCTCATTGAGGAATCCGGTCGCCCACAGCAGCAGCGGATAGGCCAGCCAGAGGGCGGTGCGGCCGGCGAGGCCACCGATGCCGGACGTCGGCAACAGCAGCTCCCCCACCAGCACGATCGCCACGGCGAGACCGACGGCCTGGGAGAGCCGGAGCCACTCGTAGGGGACGTGGAAGAGGCGCTGGGTGAAGATGTACATCAGCACCAGCACCACGGCGTAGGAGGCGACCAGGGAGATGCCCGCGCCTACGATCCCCAGAGACGGCAGGAGCGCCAGGTTGAGGCCGATGTTGACCAGCGTGCCGGCGCCGGTCGCGGGAAAGTTGAACTCGGTCCGACCCGTTCGCCCGAGGATGATCACCAGGACGAGGTAGAGGGCGTAGAGCATCACGCCGGTGGAGACCAGACCGATCGTCTTGTAGGAGTCGAAGAACTCCGGGGCCGCCAGCAGCCGCACGATCCAGCGGGAGAGCAGCCACATGCCTGCGACCACGAAGGTCGTGACGGAGACGAACCAGGTGACGATCACGGCGTAGGCGTGGCGCGCCTCGTCGTCGTCCTGGATCGAATAGGCGAGGGGCGGCCAGGCGAGCTGGAAGCCCTTGACCAGGACGTTCACGGCCTGGGCGAACTTGACCGAGAGGCTGTAGAGGCCGGCGTCGCTGAGGCTGACCAGCCGCACGATCAGGAGCCGATCGATGAAGTTGAGCGAGTACAGCGAGAGCTCGGCGGGCATCGTCGGCAGGCCCCAGCGCAGCATCCGGCGCCAGACGCCAAAGTCGGGGACCACCGCCAGGCGGTGCCTCTGCGCGACCACCAGCCCGGCGAGGAAGAGCGCGCCGGTGCCGTACTGGCCCCAGAGCAGTCCGCTCGCGCCCTTGCCCTCCCCCACCACGAGCCAGACCGTCACCGGGATCGTCACCAGGACATTGGCGACGGTGAAGGCGAAGTAGGCCTTGGCGCGCTCGTCGATCCGGAAGAGCGCGGTGAGGAACTCGAACATCGTGAAGACCCAGAGGCCGAAGATCGCGATTCGCATCAGGCCCGGGTCGGAGTGATCGAGGAGCAGCTGCGAGAGGGGCTCGGCGAGAGGCAGCGCCACGACGAGCCCGATCGTCGTCGTCCAGAGCAGCGAGGCGAACGCCGTCTTCACCACCTCGTCCGGGTCCTCGCCGGCCTGGTAGTAGAAGCGCAGCAGGGCCTCGATGATCCCCAGGCGGAAGACGATGCTCGCCGCGATCACCCCGGTGATCAGGACCTCGGCCGCGCCGTAGTCCGCCGGCGTGAGGTACCGCGTGTAGAGCGGCAGCAGCGCGACCGCGATCAGCTTCGAGATCACGCTCGAGGCCGTGTACGCGGCACCCGTCGTCGCCAGGCGGCGGAGGTAGCCCGTCATGGGATCAGGCGACTGTAGGAGCGGCGGCGGATTGCGCCTGCGATTCGGTCGCGCCGGTGCGCCTCGGCCAGCC
>DASTAI010000289.1:0-5369 GCA_035712865.1 Solirubrobacterales bacterium | reverse complement strand
GAAGCTTCCCCAGGCGCCGTCGGTGAACCCACCGAAGCTTCCCTAGGCAGCGTCGGAGATTCCGGCCCCGTCACCACCCCAGTCTCGCTAAGGTCTCAGCGCCGGTCCAGACGCCCGTCACCGTCCCCAAGATCAGCGTCTGACTGCCCTAGGCGACGCGCAGCTACAACGGACCGGCGGGGCTTAAGGACCGTATTGAGCGGCGCGAGGCTTGTGCGAGTCCCTGACGCGATCAAGGGTGCAGCTGCTCGGCGTGGCGCAAGCGCCGGAAGGTGGCGGCTGACTGGCGAACATCACTCATTGGATGTACGAGTGTGGCAGCCGCGAGAGGACGAATCTCCTGCAAACCTTCCAAATAGAAACGGCCCTCCGAAGAGGGCCGTTTCTGGGGTACTACAGGGAGGAGAGATATGTGTGTTGCTGTTGTCTGTGGGAGGTAGCCGGTATCAGGCTCCGAGCGGACGACTGAACCGCGTTGAGGCGGTCAGCGCCATGTGCGCGAAGCCGAACCCGGCCAAGAAGACTGTTGCGACGTAGTCGCCCGCGATCCCGGCGATGACACCGGCCCCGACCGTCGCCCACGCCAGGGCGTAGTCGAGACTCGCGTGAGCGCTTAGGGAGAGGCTTCCGCGCGCCGTATCGCCGTAGATGGAGGTGGCGAGCCCGATCAGCAGGACGCCGAGCGTGATGCTGAGTGCGCCGGCCAGGTGGTTGAACCCGAGCGCGAACGGCGCCACGATCAGCAGCGGCGCGGCCGCCACCTCGAGCGCGGCATGGGCGTTGATCGGTATCGCTCTGAACAGACTCATCGCACGAACCAGGGTACGAACGTATGTGCGATTCGTGTGTGAGGCGGGTCACAGTCCCCGACTGCCACCGGGCACCCGCTCGCCCGCTGATGCCTAGGTACGGTTGGCGGCGTGACCCGTCGCCGCGCCGACACCCTGCTCGCGGAGCGCGGCCTGGCACCGTCACGGACTGCGGCCGCCGCGACCGTGCGCGCAGGGCGCGTGCGGCTCGGAAAGGACGGCTCCACGATCGATAAGCCGAGCGAGCTGGTACCGGAGAACGCTGAGCTGGTCGTCGAGGAGGGTGACGAGTTCGTCTCACGCGGGGGGATCAAGCTCAACAACGCCCTCGACGAGCTGCCCGTCGAGGTCGCGGACCGCCTGGCACTCGACATCGGAGCCTCCACCGGCGGGTTCACCGACTGCCTGCTCCAGCGAGGCGCCCGCATGGTTCTCGCCGTCGACGTCGGCTACGGCCAGCTCGACTGGCGCCTGCGCCAGGATTCCCGAGTGCTCGTCATGGAACGCCTCAACGCCCGCTACCTCGGGGATTCCCACCTGCCCTTTCGGCCCGAGGTGATCACCGCCGATGTCTCCTTCATTTCACTGGCGATGCTGATGCCCTCGATCGTCGCGACGGCCGCGGAGGAGTTCGACCTGCTCGGGCTCGTCAAGCCGCAGTTCGAGCTAAGCAAGGAGAAGGTGGGGAAGGGCGGAGTCGTCCGTGACCCCGCCGACCGCCGAGAGGCGATCCGCAAGGTCGCCGGGGCGGCCGAGTCGGAGGGACTCGTCGTCCGCGGCCTCGCCTCCTCCGGGCTGCCCGGGCCCAAGGGCAACCGGGAGACCTTCGTCTGGGCCGCCCGGGGCGGCGAGCCCATCGACCTCGACTCCGCGCTCGAGGAGGTCGAGCCGTGAGCGCGGTGAAGAGGGCGATGCTGATCACGCCGGCCCACCCGGAGGGATCGACGGAGGCGGTTGCGACAGCCTCGGAGGTGGCTCGGGAGGCCGGCGTTCAGCTCATCTCCACTCCCGACGAGCACGAGAAGCACCTCGACAGGGCCACCCACATCGAGAGGGTGGCGGACGGCGAGCGCCCCGATGTCTGCCTGGTGCTCGGCGGCGACGGCAGCATCCTCTACGCACTTCGCCACTTTGCCCACACCGGGGTCCCCGTGTTCGCCATCAACTTCGGGACGGTCGGCTTCCTGGCGGCGGTGGAGCGCGATGACCTCGTGCCGGGCCTCGAGCGAGCATTCAGCGGTGACTACGTCGTGCTGGATATGCCCGCTCTCACGGTCGACCTGCCGCTCGACCACCCCACGGCACTCAACGACGTCAGCTTCCTGCGCCAGCCCCACGGTCGTGTGGCGCAGCTTTCGTACACCATCGGAGACGAGGAGGTCGGGAGCGTCCGCTGCGACGGGCTGGTGGCCGCCACCCCCGCTGGGTCCACCGGCTACAACCTCGCCAACAACGGCCCGATCCTGGCGTGGGGTGTGAAGGGCTACGTCGTCAGCTTCATCGCCCCGCACACACTCGCCGCCCGCGCGCTGGTGGTGGCTCCGGACGACGCGCTCCTCGTTCGGAATGCCGCTGGACGCGAGCCGGTCGAGATCTCCCTGGACGGCTCTCCGGCGGGCGAGCTCGAGGCGGGCGCCGAGCTCGAGATGCGCTTCGAGGAATCCGTCAGCAAGCTCGCTCAGTTGCCGGGCTCGAACTTCTACCACCGCATCCGCGAGAAGTTCGGGCAGCTCGCGTAGCGAGTCGACGCGGCCCTCTAGCTAGTCTGCGCGCTATGGACCGGAAGTGGTGGAGCCTGCTCGCGGTCTGCCTGGCGACGTTCATGTTGCTGCTCGACATCACCGTCGTCAACGTCGCGCTGCCCGACATCCAGAAGGAGCTGCACACCGACCTGACCGGGCTGCAGTGGGTGGTCGATGCCTACACGCTGACCCTCTCCGCCTTCACCCTGACGATGGGAGCGCTCGCCGACCGTTTCGGGCGCAGGCGGCTGTTCGTGTTCGGGGTCGGGCTCTTCACCCTGGCGTCGCTGCTCTGCGGGCTGGCAACCAGCGCGACCTTCCTGCACCTCGCTCGGGGCCTGCAGGGCATCGGCGGGGCGGCGATGTTCGCGACCTCGCTGGCCCTGATAGCCCAGGAGTTCCAGGGGCCCGAGCGAGGCACTGCGATCGCCGCGTGGGGCGCGACGATCGGTGGCGCCGTGGCGGTGGGGCCGCTGGTCGGCGGTGCACTCACCGACGGGCTCGGCTGGGAGTGGATCTTCTTCGTCAACGTCCCGATCGGGATCGGCACCGTGATCCTCGCCCAGGCGTACGCGGGCGAGTCACGCGATCCGGACGCCAAGCGCCTCGACTATGCGGGCCTGGTCACCTTCTCCCTCGGGCTTTTCGCCCTGATCTTCGGGCTGCTGCGCGGCAACGCCGAGGGCTGGGGCAGTGGCCTGATCGTCGGCTCGCTGCTCGCCGCGGTGCTCCTGCTCGTCGCCTTCGTGCTCGTCGAGTGGCGCCAGGACCACGCGATGTTCGATCTCAGCCTCTTCCGCAAGCCCGCGTTCTCGGGCGTCTCCTACGGCACGTTCGCGATCGGCGCGGGGATGTTCGCGATGTTCCTCTACATCACGATCTACATGCAGAGCGTGATCGGGATGACGCCGCTCGAGGCCGGGGTGCGCTTCCTGCCACTCACCCTCTTCGCGTTCATCGTCCCGCTCGCCACCCGCAACCTGGTCGCGAGGGTGCCGGCGCGGGTGCCCCTCACCATCGGGCTGACGCTGGTCGGCGTTGGGCTGCTGCTGATGCGCGGGGCCAAGCCCGACTCGGAGTGGACCACCCTGCTCGCCGGGTTCATCGTCAGCGGCTTCGGCATCGGTCTCTCCAACCCGTCGATCGCCTCGACCGCGCTCGGGGTCGTGCCGGCGGCGCGCTCCGGCATGGCCTCGGGGATCAACAACACGATGCGGATCGCCGGCGTCGCGACCGGGATCGCGGCCCTCGGGGCGGTATTCCAGAGCAAGATCGCGGACTCGCTCCACACCTTGCTGCCCCAGGCTCCCAGCGGGTTCGCGGACGGGGTCGCAGCCAGCGGTACCCAGGCGGCGAACCAGGCGCCGCCGCAGCTTCACGACCAGGCCTTCCATGCGGCGGGGGTGGCGTTCACCGACGCCTTCAACGACATCCTCCTGATCGGCGCGCTCATCCTGTTCAGTGGCGCGCTCGCCGTGTTCGCCCTGGTGCGTCAGAGAGACTTCGTCCCGCACGGCCCGGCCGAGCAGGCCGAGGCCCCGGCGCAGGAGCCCGCGGCGGCCTAGCCGGCGGCGGTCTCGCAGAATTCGCGCAGCGCCTGGGCGAACTCCTCGCTCGCACCCGACGGCTTGTGGATCGTCACCCGCCTCGCGTCGGGAAACGCGGCGATCGCATCCTCGTACCCCTCGGCCGTGAACACGAGACAGCCCTCGTGCTTCGCGAACAGCAACGGACGCCCCAGCTCCCGGAGGAGCTCATCGATCGGCTCGGCTCGCATCACGTGCATCTCCCAGACCCGCGCCGCGATGTCGTTCGGCGGGAATCGCTCCACCATGCGGGCCGACAGCTCCTCGTCGAAGCCGCCCTGCGTGAACTGGGTGATCCCATAGCTCACGAACGAGTCGTAGTCCGTCCGCAGCAGCTGGGTCATCGCCGCAACCATCTCGCCGTTCACGGCCGGGCGGGCGCCCTCGGTCTCGTAGCTGAGGGTCGCGTGGCCGATGGCGAGCCCCTGCACCGCCTGCGGGCGCTCGGCCGCGACCTGCGCGGCCGTGGCCGAGCCCCAGGCGTCGCCGGCGACGACGTAGGAATCCCAGCCGCGCCGGTCGACCTCCTGCAGCCCCCTGCGCACCACGGCGTCACGGTCGATCAGCTCCGCGCCGCCCTCCGGCACCGGCTCCTGCCCGACGCCGGGTGCGTCGAAGGTGGCGACGTCGGCCCATTCCTCGAGCCGCGGGGCGATCGCCCACTCGACCTCGGTGAACTGCGGGCAGAGCAGGATCCGCGGCCGTGGCACGGCTTCAATCTCTCACAGCCGCCCGGCCGGAGACGGGGGGAATCCGTCGGGTCGTCCCGTTAGAACGGGGGGCCCGATGCTGCTCGAGCTCCGGATCGAGAATCTGCTCCTCATCGAGCGCGCCGAGTTGCGCCTCGGGCCCGGCCTGAACGCGATCACGGGGGAGACCGGCGCCGGCAAGACGATCCTCGCGCACTCCTTCGACCTGCTGATGGGTGGCAGGGCACGGTCGGGGATCGTCAGGCCCGGTGCCGGCGAGGCCTACGTGGAGGGCGTCTTCGACCTGCCAGATGGCCTGCTCGACGATCCCGAGCTCGCCGAGATCGCGGAGCGCCTTCCGGAGGGCAGCACGGAGCTGGTCATCGGCAGGCGGGTGTCCGGGACGGGCAGGACGAGCGCCTTCCTGGGCGGTCGCTCGGCGGCCGCGCCGGACCTCCAGGCGCTGGGCTCCCGGCTGCTCGCCTTCTACGGGCAGCACGAGCACCGCAAGTTGACCCTGTCCGGCGCCCAGCTCGAGACCCT
>DASTAI010000288.1:0-2930 GCA_035712865.1 Solirubrobacterales bacterium | reverse complement strand
CTCGCCGTGGTCGGCGACCGCCTGCTCGACGGTGTCAAAGACCGGTACGCCGTGCACGTCGCGGCCCTTGCGGCCCGGGGTGACTCCGCCGACCACCTTGGAGCCGTAGTCCAGACACTCCTTCGTCAGGTTGACCGCCTCGCGTCCGGTGATGCCCTGGACGATGAAGGTGAATTCCCCGTTCAACAGGATCGACATCAGGCGGCCGCTCCTTGGATCTTCTCGACGGCCTCGCCGGCCGCTTCCCACATGGAGGTCGAGCGATCGCGGAACTCGATCCCGTACTTGCCGAGGATCTTGGCGCCCTCCTCCTCCCAGGCCCCCGGGATGCGGAAGACGGCAATGGTCTCGGCTGGGTCCTCCCCAAGCTCGAGGCACGCCTTGATCACCCCGCGGGCTACGATGTCGACCCGGGTGTTGGAGACGATCGACATCATCACGGCGATCTTCTCGACCCCGTCCTTCTTCAGGACCTCCTTGGCGAGGCCGCACGACTTGGCGACGGAGGGGTTGCCGCCGATCTCCGCGTAGTTGGCGGGCCTGCCGCCCTGGCTGCGAACGGCGTCCGTGAGGGTGAGCGACCCGCCGCCGGCGCCGATCACCAGGCCGAGGTTGCCCACGAAGCCGTGGTCCTTGCCCTGAATCACCCCGCGATGGTCGGCTTCGTCGATCGCCTTCACGTTGCGCTCGAACTCCGAAGGCTCGTACAGCTCGCGGGGCTCGTCGAGCTCCACCCCGAGCTCCGCCAGCTCCTTGTGATGGCGGCCGACGGCCTCGTCCTCCATCTCCATGTGGGCGTCGAGGGCGACGAAGGAGCCGTCCGAGAGCCGCGCCAGTGGGTTGATCTCGGCGAGGGTCATGTCGTAGTCGCGCTGTAGCTGCGCGAGTCGGGCGAGCACGGGCGTGGCGCGAGTGAGCTCGCGGCCGGTGAGTCCCCCGGCGGCCGCGACCACTTCCTTGGCTCGGAAGTCCGGGATGGGATGGAGGTTCGAGAGGTGCCCGCGACCGACGTGGTCGGGGTGTTTCTCCGCCACCTCCTCGATGTCGATCCCGCCCATGTCGGAGAACAGCATCATCGGGCGCTTCGCGCGTCCGTCCCAGAGAACCGCGGCGTAGTACTCCTGTTCGACCTCCGCCTTGGGGTCCACGAGGACGCCGACCGGCAGGTGGCCGTTGATCTCGAGCTCGAGGATCTCCGCCGCGAACGACTCCGCCTCCTCGGGCGTGTCGGCGAACTTGACGCCCCCGGCCTTCATCCGGCCGCCGGTGAGCACCTGGGACTTGATCACCGTGGGCCCATCGATCCGCTCCGCGGCCTGGCGCGCCTCGTCGGCGGTCTTGGCGAAGCCGTACTCGGTGACCGGGATCCCGGCCCGCTCGACTATGCGGCGGCTTTCGAACTCGTAGAAGCGCATGAACGAATCCCGCGGGGCGGGCGGGACAGTACAAAGCCGCCGCTCGGGACGGCGCCCCACACCCGCGACCTACCTTCCTGGAGGTCGCTATTGGACCCCCAATAAGGAAGGTCGGTTGGTTCTGGGGGCGCTAGGCGCGCTCGGCGCCGCGCACGTTCTCCGGCGCGACCTCCGCCCGCTGCGGCCGCAGCAGGGCCACCGCCGCGATCACGCCGATGAAGCAGAAGGCCGCGCCGACGGCGAACTGGAGGTCGAAGCCGTCGGTGAGCGCCTTCGCTGTGGAGGTGCCGGAGGCGATCTCAGAGTCGGTGTGGTGCGCGGCGATCGTGCTGAGGACGGCCAGGCCGAGGGCAGCGCCGACGAAGCGAGAGGTGTTGAGGACTCCCGACGCGAGGCCGCTCAGTGCCCGCGGGACGCCCTCCACCGCGACGATCGTCGCGGGCACGAGCGCGAGCCCGAGGCCGAATGCTCCGAGCAGGCCGCCGGGGAGCACGTTGGCGGCGTAGCTGCCGCCCGGGTGGACGCTGATCAGAAGCAGCTCCCCGATCGTCGCCGAGAGCATTCCCGCGGCGAGCACCCAGCGTGCGCCGAAGCGCTTGGCGAGCCTGGGGGCCAGCGTGGCCCCGGCGCCGACGGCGGCCGTCATCGGCACGAACGCGAGACCAGTCTCGAGCGCGCTGTAGCCGAGAGTGCCCTGCATGTAGAGGGACTGGAAGAACCAGAAGCCGAAGATCGCGGCATAGAGGAGAAAGATCACGAGGTTGGCGGCACGCAGGTTCCGCAGGCGGAAGGCGCTCAGCGGCATCAGCGGCACCCGCCTGGGATCGCCGGCGAGCCGGGCCTCGTAGAGACCGAAGGCGACCAGCAGCGCCACCCCTGTCACCACGGGCCCGAGGACGCCGATCGAGCCCCAGCCGAGACGGTCGGTGGTGACGATGCCGTAGGTGAGGGCGGTCATGCCGAGGGTGACGAGGAGGGCCCCCGCCAGGTCGAAGTGCCGGTTCTCCACCTCACTGCGCCCCTCCGGGATCAGGCGGCTCGAGAAGAGGACGATGGCGAGCCCGATCGGGACATTGATGACGAAGATCGCGGGCCAGCTGAAGGCCTCGGTGAGGATGCCTCCGAGCAGCACCCCCGAGGTGGCGCCGATCGCGCCGACCGCGCCCCAGGCGCCGAGGGCGCGGTTGCGAGGCGCGCCCTCGTCGAAGGAGGTGGTGATGATGGCGAGGGTCGCGGGGGAGAGGATGGCTCCGCCGATCCCCTGCGCGGCCCGGGCCGCGACCAGCGCGCCGGAGCTCGGCGCGATGGCGCAGAGCAGGGAGGCGCCGGAGAAGAGAAGGGTGCCGAGATAGAACATGCGGCGGCGCCCGAAGAGATCCGCCGCACGCCCGCCCAGCAGGAGAAATCCCGCGAAGGTCAGCGTGTAGGCGTTGAGAACCCACTGCAAGCCGGTCGTCGAGAACCCAAGCGCGTCCTTGATGGAGGGAAGCGCGACGTTCACGATCGAGACGTCGA
>DASTAI010000287.1:0-4361 GCA_035712865.1 Solirubrobacterales bacterium | reverse complement strand
TCCGACCACATCGCCGAGGCGGCGCGATTGGCGGCGCTGGCGTCCAGCGCGGGGTCCCCCAGGGAGCCCTCGCGCGTCCCCTCCTCGAGCAGCAGCAGCTTTGCGCCGACGTTCTCGCCCTCGAGGACGGTGGTCAGGGTGCCGCGACCTCCCTCTAGGCCGAGTTCCCTGAACCGTCCCTGCAGCCCGCCATCGTCAAAGGTCTCGACCCAGATCGAGATCTCCCCGCCGCAGGGCAGCCCCACGTCCCAGGCCTCCTCGTCGGCGATGCCGTACTCGAGGAGGCGTGGAGCGCCACCTTGAAGGATCCCCTCGGCGACCTGGACGACCTGGCCCTCCACGCACCCGCCGGAGACCGCGCCGGCCATCCTGCCGCCTTCGTTGATCGCCATCTTGGTTCCCGGAGGCTGTGGGGCGGACTTCTTCGTATCGACGACGGTCGCGATCGCGACCGGATCGCCGGCGTTCACCCACTCCCCGACGACGTCCATGACGTCCCTCATCCGCATCTCACCCTCTCTCAGGCATCCGAGCCCACCAGCTGGTCGAGTCCCTGCTCGACGACCTGCTCCTGGTCATCACGGTACTTCAGGACCGACCCGAGGGTCGCCTCGGCGGCCGTGGGGTCGAGGTGGTCGACCCCGAGCAGCTCCAGAGCGGCGACCCAGTCGATCGTCTCCGCGATCCCGGGCGGCTTCTGCACGTCGCTCGAGCGCAGGCGGCGCACCGCCTCGGCCGCCTCATTCGCAAGCTGCTCCGCCGTTCCGGGCACGCGACGCCGCACGATCTCGGCCTCGCGCTCCGGGGTCGGATAGTCGATCCAGTGATAGAGACAGCGGCGCTTGAGCGCGTCGTGGAGGTCCCGGGTTCGATTCGAGGTCAGGATGACGGCGGGCGGGTGCGACGCTTGGATGGTGCCGATCTCGGGAATCGTCACGCTGGACTCGGCCAGCATCTCGAACAGGAAGGCCTCGAAGTCGTCGTCGGCCCGGTCGAGCTCGTCGATCAGGAGCACGGCCGGCAGCGGGCCCTCGTATTCGATCGCCCGGAGCAGAGGACGCGGAGTCAGGAACTCGCGACCGAAGAGCTCCTCCTCCTCGAAGCGCTCGCCCGTCGCCTCCGAGGAGCGGATCCGCAGGAGCTGGCGCGGATAGTTCCACTCGTACAGGGCCTCCGACGAGTCGATCCCCTCATAGCACTGGAGGCGGATCAGCTCGGTGCCCAAGGCGGCAGCCAGCGCCTTGGCGGCCTCGGTCTTGCCCACTCCCGCCTCGCCCTCGAGCAGCAGCGGCTGGGGCAGTCGCAGCGAGAGGAAGAGCGCGGTGGCCAATCCCTCGTCTGCCAGGTAGTCGACCTCGCCGAGTCGTTGCCGGAGCGACTCGATGTCGGGCACGGCGGCGCTCACGGTCGGCTCGGCTCCCGGGCGGACGGCGTCGCTCATGTCGTGCCCCCGGCCTCGGCCAGAACGGCGTCGTAGTCCTCGCGGGTGTCGACGTCGCGCGGGATCGGGCCCGGAACCCGCACCTCGACCACCTCGTCCGAGCGCTGATCCATCAGCTTCCAGACCGCCTTGTCGCCGTGCAGCCCGCGCAGGTCCTCGAACATCGCGCCGCCGAAGGCCAGAGGGTGGCCGCGGCCATCGTCATAGAGGCACGCCGCCAGGACCGTGTCCTCACCGCAGCCGTCGATCAGCGCGCGCACCACCGTAGGCGTCACGCCGGGCTGGTCGCCCAGCATGAGGACCATCAGCTCGCAGCGCGGGTCGACGGCGGCGAGGGCGGCTGCGATCGACGAGGAGCAGCCCTCGCCGTAGCCGGGGTTCTCCACGATCTCGACATCAGAGAGGTCGACCTGCCGGCGGACCTCAGCCGAGCTGCCGCCGAGCGCGACGAGCACCTGATCGAAGCCGCTTTCCGTGGCCGTCTCGACGGTGTGATCGAGCAGCGTGCCGGAGCCGTACGGAAGCAGCTGCTTCGGCTCTCCGAGCCGACGCGATCCTCCGGCCGCGAGCACCAGACCCGTGACGAAGCGCTCAGTGGGAGGCGGCACCGGGAACGCCCTGGCTGCTGAAGCTGTCGCGGCAGCCCTCCGAGCAGAAGTAGTGGATCTCGCCGTCGCGTTCGAGCTGGATGCTGGCCTGGCTGACGGCGACCTCCATGCCGCAGATCGGGTCGACGGCGGTCTCGGTGGAGGCGACGGCGACGGGCTCCGGTGACTTCCGTTCGGTCGCCGGAGCCTGATCGGCCTCGGGGACCCGGGCGGCCGAAACGCGCGTTGCGCGCGGATGGGGGCCGACCGGCCGCACAGCCACGATCTCCGCGAGGATCGAGAGCGCGATCTCCTCCGGTGTCTCGGCCCCGATCTCGAGCCCTGCGGGCGTGTGCAGGCGGCCCCGCTTCTCCTCGGGGAGATCGAGCGATTCCACCACGGCTCGGCCCCGCGTCTGGCTGGCGACCAGCGCCACGTACGGGACGTCCGAGCCGAGTGCCTCGGTGAGCACCCGCTCCTCGTCATGCCCGTGGGACGCGACGACGACCGCGGCGTCATCGGCGCTCGGCTGTGCCCGGTCGGCCGGCCCGAAGTCCACCGCGTATCCCAATCGCTTTGCCAGATCCGCCAGCGCGGCTGCGATCGGAGTCTCACCGACGACCTTCAGCGTGGCCGGGGGGAGATGCGGCTCGAGGAAGACTTCGAGCGCGCCGCCGCTCAGACACGGGTTGGCGACCGTCACCGCGCCCTCCTCGGGCTGGGTCTCTCCCTCAGGGGCGCCGGGGAGGATTCGCAGCAGCAGCGGCTCACCGGTCTGCATCGCGCGCAATGAGTGAAGACGGACCGAGGCCTCGGCGCAGGTGCCCCCGACGAAGCCCTCGATCGCACCGTCCGGCCACACGATCGCGGAGTCACCGGCTCTGACACTGGTCGGGCTCTGCGCGCGCACCACCGTCGCCGCCACGAACGGGCCTTCTCCGCCCGGCTGACCGGCGCCGCCGTTGGCATTCATCGCGCGTTCTCCGTCGCCTGCGGGCATTGGAATCCCTCCGAGCAAGGGTACTCGGGGCGCCCTTCCGGGCCCGGGCCTATCCGGCCGCCTGCACAGCGTCCACCCGGTAGGTGGTTTGAGCGTCGAGGGAGCCCTCGATTCCCTCCGGAAGCTCGAAGCCGCCGAAGGTGTGGGCCGAGACCTCCTGGATCCGGACGCCCTCGGGGTCTCCCCCCTCCGCCGTCCAGCGGCCGTTCTCGAATCGGAGCTCGTCCGGCGACGCCTCCAGCATCGAGCCGGCGACGATCTGCGCCTTGTCACGGAGCCGCGCAGCCGTGATCGCGACGTTCTCGCCAACCGCGTCGCTCGGCTGGCTGTTGAAGCTGTTTCCCTCCCCGAAGCGGTCGCTGTCCTCGTGGACGACCTTGATGTCCTCGGGTGGAATGCCGAGCTCGGCCGCCGCAATCGCGGCCAGGTCCGCCTCCTTCCCCTGCGAAGCCTCGCTGAGACTGAGGACCACCTTCCCGGTGGGATGCATTCGCAGGAACACTGCCCGGTAGGTGCCACCGTCAGCCATCGCCAGTCCTTTCGTCGGAGTCGCTCACTCGGTGGTTCTCCCCCGCTTCGGCCCATAGCCGCTCGGCATTGGCACGGGGCGCTGTGCCTCGGTTCGTTCGGCGCTGGGCCAGCTCGGCTCCTCCGGCGCCGCCGGTCTCTCGGTCGCCGCGAGGGCGGTACGGGCGGGCGCCTGATCGGCCGCTATCACCTCAGCCACCTCTTCCATCGCCCCGAGCGAATGCCCGCTGAGGAGTGCGTCGCAGTGAGGCAGAGCCGCCGCCATGCCGCCGGTGCCCGGCGAGAAGCCGCTGGCCCCGGCGCGGGGATTGACCCAGATGACCCGATGCGCCAACCGGCCCAGGCGCTCCATCTCACGCTCGAGGAGCGCCGGATCAGCGCGCTCCCAGCCGTCCGAGAGGATCACGACCACCGCGCCCCTCGCCATACCCCGGCGCCCGTAGCTGTCATTGAAGCTCCGCAGGGCCTCGCCGATCCGGGTGCCGCTCGACCAGTCGGGAGCGGCGGCGACGGCCCGCTGGATCGCGGCGTCCGGGTTGCGCCCGCCGAGTGCCCGCGTCAGGCGCGTCAGCCGGGTCGCGAAGACGAATGCCTCTGCCGGGGCTCCGCTTGCGACCGCGGAGGTGAGGAGATGGAGATACGCCCGCGCATACGGCTCCATCGACCCCGAGATGTCGCAGAGGAGCACGAGCCGGCGGGGACGCGTACGCCTGCTCTGCCGGGCGAGGGTCATCGGATCTCCGCCCGTCCGCAGACTGCCGCGCAGCGTCCGCCGCAGGTCGAGGTGCTCCCCCCGCCTCGCCCG
>DASTAI010000286.1:0-9306 GCA_035712865.1 Solirubrobacterales bacterium | reverse complement strand
GAGTAGACGCCCTCGCCGTCGTTCCCGAGGGGGGTCAGGTTGAAGAAGCCGCCACCCAGGGGGTGATCACCGTCGGGGCAGAGAACTTCGAGGCGCGAGGTCCCGTCCGGATCTCGCATCCGGAACTCCTTGGAGGCGGAGCTGAGGTCACGGAGCGGGCCGGTGGAACCGGCCTCCGGTTCGCCCGTGTCCTTCTTCCCTCCGGCGAGGTAGACCGGGCCGTAGTCCGAGTCCAGGATGAAGATCCGCTGCTTCGGCCCCGCCCGGATCGCGAGCACCAGACGGTCGCAGTTCGTCTCGCTGTCGATCACGTTGATCAGGTCGACCCCCTGGACGGAGCCGAGGTTGGGCGCGACCACCACGTCCCGGTGCAGGTCGCGCCGCAGGGTGGTCACGATCTCGTTCGGCGGCGGGTAGCACTCGTCCTCGGAGAAGACCCGCTTGATCGCCATGATCTTGAAGCCGCCCTCGAGGGCGCTGGTCGACTCGTCGTAGCCGCCCTGCACGAGGCCCTGTGGCGTGGCGAGCGCCGGCTGGGCCCAACAGAGCAGCGCGCCGACGGCGAACGTGAGTGGAATCGACCTCTTCATCGGAGGGCGGAGGTCTAACAGCACGAGCGGCGCCGCGGGTAGCCTCCGGCGCCGTGACACCGCCAGTCCAGATCAGCGACCTGCGCAAGCGCTACGGGAAGACCGTTGCCGTCGACGGCCTCAGCTTCGAAGTGGGCGAAGGGCGGATCGTGGGCTTCCTCGGACCGAACGGCGCCGGCAAGACGACCACCCTCCGCTCCCTGCTGGGACTGATCCGGCCATCCTCCGGCACCGCCCTGATCGAGGGCAGGCCCTTCGTCGAGGCGAAGGAGCCGGGCCGCACGGTTGGCGCCGTCCTCGAGGCGGGGGCGGCGCATCCCGGGCGCTCCGGCCGCAACCACCTCCGCGCGCTCGCCCTCGCCGCCGAGCTGCCGGCGTCGCGTGTCGAGGAGGTGCTCGAGATGGTCGACCTCACCGGGGCGGCAAACCGGCGCGCCGGGGGCTACTCGCTGGGCATGAAGCAGCGCCTCGGTCTCGCGGCCGCCCTGCTCGGGAACCCCCGGATCCTCGTCCTCGACGAGCCCGCCAACGGGCTCGACCCGGCCGGAATGCGGTGGCTGCGAGACCTGCTCCGCTCCCTCGCCGCCGCGGGCCACTCGATCCTGATCTCCAGCCACGTCCTCTCCGAGGTCTCGGCGATCGCCGACGACGCCGTCGTCATCAACCACGGCAGCAGCGTCGTGCAGGCGCCGATCTCCGAGCTGACCGGCGGCACGGCCGGAGGCATG
This sequence comes from Solirubrobacterales bacterium, assembly GCA_035712865.1. GTDB lineage: Bacteria > Actinomycetota > Thermoleophilia > Solirubrobacterales > 70-9 > DASUPK01. Next base: position 7,988 of record DASTAI010000286.1, on the reverse strand, counting down.
AGGATCGCGGGCCCCGACGCCGAGCCGCTGGCGGAGAGGCTCCGGGCCGGCGGTGCCTCGGTCGAGCCGAGCACGGACGGGACCCTGGTCGTGCGCGGGCTCTCGGGTGAGGAGATCGGACGGGTCGTCGCCGAGTCGGGCCTGGTGATCTCCGAGCTCTCCCCGATCGCCCGCTCGCTGGAGGACGTCTTCCTGGAACTGACCTCCGAAGACGCGTGAGCTCTCTCATCCGCAGCGAGATCCTGAAGCTGCGTACGGCGCGCAGCTTCATCGTGCTGATCTGCATCGCGGTCGGCCTGACCGTGCTGATCTCCACACTCAGCGGCTTCCTCACCAAGTTCGACGACCCGGGCGCCACCCCGCCCGCGATCGATGCCACGCTGAATGCCTCGTTCGTCCTCTTCTTCGCCCTGATGCTCGGCGTTCTCTCGGTGACGACCGAGTACCGGCACGGCAGCATCGCCTCCACCCTCCTCGTCGAGCCCGACCGCCGCCGTCTGCTCGTGGCGAAGTTGATCGCCGCCTCGGCGGTCGGCGCCGCGATCGGCCTGCTCGTCGAGGTACTGAGCCTCGCAATCGAGGCGGTGATCCTCCCCACCCGCGACCTCTCACTCGACGTCGGCTTCGGCCAGCTCCTCAAGCTGCTCGCCGGGATGGTGGCTGCGGGGGCGCTGATGACGGCCCTTGGTGTCGGGGTCGGGGCTCTGATCCGCCGACAGACCGCCGCGATCGTCGGCGTCCTGGTCTACCTCTTCGTGATCGAGACGATCCTCACCGGGGTTGTCCTCGATTCGAGTCTGGTCAGGTTCACGCTGAACGCTGCGATCGCCGAGGTGACCGCCACCAGCCAGCAGGCGGGCATCGACAAGCTCGACGATCCGCTCGGCCAGATCGCGGGCGGACTCGTCCTCCTCGCCTGGGCCGCCGTGTTCGCGCTGATCGGCGGGTTCGTGATGCGCAACACCGACGTCACCGACTAGCCGCACCGGCGAGCCGATTACCGACTAAAGGGGCTTGCCCCGGTGGCCGAATAGGACGATGTTGGAGAAGGCGATGGGCAGGCATGGGCGACGTGCGTTTCAGCCTCTGATCGAGGCGGCACTGAATGGAACCCGCGGCAGACCGCTCGAGGGCGAGGGGGCCGGGCTGCGCCTGCTGCCCTGGGTCGGCTCCGGGATCCTCGCCTTCGTCCTGCTGCCACTGCTGCCGGGCGCGGCCAACCTCGGCAACCTGCTCGCCGCGATCCTGCTCCCCATCAGCATCGCGTTCGCGTTGCTCCCGCGTTGGGAGCGCTACCCCGCCTGGCTGCAGGCGCTGCCGTCCCTGCTGCCCTTCGTGATGATCGGCCTGGTTCGCGGCTTCAACGAGAGCGCGATCGCCGCCTACAGCCCGGTCGTGCTCCTCCCCGTCTTCTGGTTCGCCCTCTACGGCACGCGTCCTGAGCTGCTGGTCTCAGTCGTCTGCGTCGGCATCACCTACGCCGTGCCCTCCCCGGCGCTTGGCAGCGGCTACCCGGCCACCGAGCTGGTCGCGGCCCTCCTCTGGGCGGTGATCGCGGGGATCGCCGGGTTCACCCTCAGCGAGCTCGTCAGGCAGCGCGAGATGCTCGCCGAGAGGCTGGAGCGGACCGCCCGCACCGACGCGCTCACCGGTCTGCCGAACCGGCGGGCCTGGGACGAGGAGCTGGAGCGCGAGATCCGGCACGCCGGCCGCAGCGGGACGGTTTTCTGCGTCGCCCTCCTCGACCTCGACTACTTCAAGCAGTACAACGACCTGAACGGGCATCCGGCGGGGGACTCCCACCTGAAGGAGGTGGCCTCGATCTGGCGGGACCGGCTTCGCTCGGCGGACCTGATCGCGCGCTACGGGGGCGAAGAGTTCGCCGTCCTTTTGACCGCGACCGACTGCGTCCAGGCGCAGGAGGTGATCGAGGAGCTGCGCGACTCCGTGCCGCTCGAGGAGACCGTCTCCGCCGGAGTCGCGGAGTGGAACGGCTCCGAGCCGGGGTCGGAGCTCTTCGCTCGCGCCGACGCCGCGCTCTACCAGGCGAAGCGCACGGGTCGCGATCGCACCGTCCTGGCGACCGGCGGCGAGCTCAGCCCGGCCTGAGGGCCTCTGTAGTCTCGGCCGGGTGCCCGACTGCGCCCACCTGGACCAGATCACCGTCGAGAAGCCGACCGAGTTCGAAGGCTGCGAGGACTGCCTGAAGATCGGCGGCACCTGGATGCACCTGCGCGTCTGCCGAAGCTGCGGGCACGTCGGCTGCTGTGACTCCTCCCCCAACCGCCACGCGAGCAAGCACGTGGCGGAGAGCGATCATCCGATCGTCAGCTCGCTCGAGCCGGGTGAGGAGTGGTCGTACTGCTACGTCGACGACGTGGCGTTCATCTTCTGAGGGCCGCCGAGCTTCGCTGCGGTCAGGGCCACGCCGGCCATCTCTGTGAGCGCCCGGGGGGAGAGCCCACCGCGTAGTTCCGCGGTCGCGAAGCGGAGCGAATGGGCGCCGCATCGGGGCGCAGGCAGGTCAACGACACCTCCGAGTCGAGACGCTCGGCCAGTGAGTCGGTCTCGATCTCCCTCGTGCCGACGAGGATCAAGGCGAACTCGTCTCCGCCCCAGCGGAAGCAGGAGTCCGGCTGCCGCACCGTCCTCTGCAGAGCCTCCGCCACGTCCTGGAGGCAGCGGTCGCCCTCGGCGTAGCTCCAGTCGTCGTTGATGCCCTTGAAGTGCACGACGTCGATCATCACGAGCGACAGCGGCTGGTTGAACCGACGGGCGCGAGCGACCTCGATGTTCAGGACCTCGTCGAAGGCACGGCGGTTGGGAAGTCCGGTGAGGCTGTCGATCCGGGCCTCCGCCCGAGCCTCCTGGCCCTCCGCGGTGAGCGCGACGCGCTGGATCCGAACGCCGGTCATCAGCTGGCTCGCACCCACCGCAAGCGCGCACCAGATCACGAAGGTCGCGACGATTCCCTCGGCGCGGGTGGCGTCCCAGGCGTCGTAGACGAAGGGCGCGGCGAGCACCACGAAGATCAATCCCATAAAGGGGGCGATGCGACGGGGCGGGTGGGTCGCGGCGACGATCAGGACCGGGAGCAGCAGCAGGCCGCGGAAGGGAGCGGTAGCGCCACCCGCCAGCCACTGCAGCAGGCCGATCGCTACCACGGTGGCGTAGGAGATCGCCAGCAGGGCATCCCAGCTCCGGACGCGGTCGGCGCGCATCAGCTCGAAGGCGGCGAGTCCGCCGGCGATCACGACGCCCGCGACGACCCACCCCGCAGCCCCGAACGCCTCGGTCGGCGGGTTGAGGGGCACCAGGAAGGCCAGGAGTACGACCAGCAGGCCCCAGACGACCTTCCCGATTCGCTGGGCGTTGTCGAGGTCGCCGCCGGCGTAGGGATCCGCCTGGGGGGCGAAATATGTCCGCACTACCGACACCTCGATGAAGTCGGTCGAATCGCCCCCTCGTACATCCGGGATTCCACGCAGAGGCGGGGGTCTCCCTGCCGGCTACCAGATACTGGGTGTTGAATCTACGTCAAGAGGCCGGGCCCTTGCGCAGAAAGCGGTCGAGCCCGGCCCACTGCTGCTCGGGGGGAACCGCCTGCAACATCGCCTCGGTGCCGTCGCCGCCGTGGGCCGCGACCTGCTCGCGGACGCGTTGCTCGAACTGCTCGGCGGTGAGCTCCCGCGCCAGCCCGGCCTGCTCGCGAAGGCGCTCCCTCACGAGATCGAGGTGGCCCACCGGATCGTCGATCTCGCCGAAGTGGGTGAGCCCCAGACTGCTCGGTCGCCACTCCAGAATGCGATCGATCGAGCGATCCCAGAGCTCGAGGTCGATGTCGGGCGGCGGGGTCGGCGGCAAGACGAAGTCGCCGGGAGGGATCCGGACGGCGGCGGTGTCCCCGACGAAGGCGCGGGCGGTCGCGGGGTGGAAGTAGCTGACGTGGTGGGAGGCGTGCCCCGGCGTATATGCGACCTCGAAGCCAAGCACCTCCTCGCCGCCGCCGAGCGATCGCAGGTTCTCCTCGGGGACCGGGAGCACCTCGCCCCAGAGCCGGTCCATCTGATCGCCGTAGAGGCGCTCGGCGCTGGCCAGGAGCTTCGCCGGGTCGGCGAGGTGGCGGGCGCCCCGCTCGTGCACGTAGATCGGCAGATCGGGCCAGCGGCTGACCATGGAGCCGGAGGCACCGGCGTGGTCGAGATGGATGTGGGTGAGCAGGACGGCCCGCGGCCGCTCGTCCCCAATCGCCTCGACCAGCGTCTCCAGAGAGCTGGTCGGGCCCGGGTCGATCAGCACCCCGTCGAGCTCCCAGCAGCCGATCACCCGCTCCCGGCCCAGGTGCCGGACGTCGATCAGGTTCACCCGGTGATGATCCGCGCCGCCTGGGCCGCCTCGGCCCCGGCGAGATCCGCCACCGCGGCGCCCTCGGCGACCTGCACCTCGGCCGCCGCCCTCCGCCCGGACTGGATCGCGCCGTCCATGTAGCCGATCCAGCGGGTAGCGGTCTCCGTTCCGGCCCAGTGGATGCGGCCGACGGGCTCGCGCAGCCACCGCCCGTATGAGGTCCAGGCTCCCGGCCCGAAGACCCCGGCGTAGCAGCCGCGCGAGTAGGGCTCCGCGCTCCAGTCCTTGTCGACGTACTCGACGGGGTGAGCGGCGCGGCGTCCGAACAGCCGCTGGAAGCCGCGGAGCACCGCCTCGCGGCGCTCGCTCTCCCCCACCGTTGCCAGCTCGCGCGCGTCCTTGCCCTCGAGGAAGGCGATGAGGCCGGCGCTCCCGTTCGGCGGCGTGTTGTCGAACACGACCTGGGCGGGGCCGGGGAGGCTGATCGCCTGCCCGGTGAGCCCGTCGTGCCGCCAGAACGGTTCCTCATAGACGGCCATGCACTTGATCACCGTGCCCATCGGCATCCGCTGCGTGAGCTGGTCGCGCATGCCCGGCAGGGGCGGGTCGTATTCGATCCGTCCGGCCAGCGCCGGCGGGATCGCGACGATCACCCGGCGGGCGCGTAGATCGCCGACGGCGACGTCCTCGCCTTCCGCCCGGATCGAACGCACAGGCGTCGAAAGCTCGACCCGGTCGCCGAGCTCCTCGGCCATGCGAATCGAGAGCTGCTGGGTGCCGCCGGCGAGCCGATCCTGCTGCGCGCCGCCCTCGGTGTCCAGCAGGTCGTCCCAGCCGCCCGCGGCCGCGGCGTAGACGAGGACGTGCAGCAGGGAGACGTCCGCCGGCTCGACCGAGAAGACCGCCCGGATGGCGGTGGTCAGCGCCTCGCGCGCCGTCTTGGTCTTCGCCGTGCGCCGCAGCCAGCTGGCGAAGGTCTGTTCGTCGAGGCGCTCGGCGTTCTCGCCCGCCCACGGGGTCTCGGGATCGACGGTCTTGATCAGGCGCTTCAGGCGCAGGTCCGCCTGGCCGTAGTCGACCATCACGTGCGGCTGGAGCATCGGGATCGTGCCGCTGTAGCGCTTCAGCTTGCCGCCGCCGTCCTCGAACAGGTTCTCGCCGGTGGCGTACTGGGGATAGGTCTCGATGCCGAAGTCCTGGGCGAGGCTGAGGACCTCGTGCTGCGTCGGACCGACCCACTGCCCGCCGAGCTCGACGATGTCCTCGGGGTGCTCCCCGACCGACTGGCTGAGAGTGCGGCCGCCGACTCGGTCGCGGGCTTCGAGCACCCGGACTTCGAGCCCGGACTCGGTCAGCGCGCTCGCGGCGGTCAGGCCGGCGAGGCCCGCACCGACGACGACAACGTCGCAATCAGCCATCGCCGCTGATTATCCCCACTCGTCTCGTACAAATTCGTCTCGGCGCGCTAAAATGATTCTTACGTGAACGTTAGATTGAACAGATCAGGAGTCGGTCGCTACCGGCCCGGAGTCCATGCCGAGCACCCCAACTACAAGTGGTGGGTTCTCAGCACGACCAGCCTCGGAATGCTCCTGGCGACGATCAACTCCGGCACGCTGATCATCGCCCTGCCGGACCTCGAGCGCGCGCTCGGCACCTCTCTGCTGCAGCTCGTCTGGGTGATCCTCGCCTACATGATCGCCTCGACCGTGCTCGTCCTCACCGCGGGGCGCCTCTCCGACCTGTTCGGCCGGAAGAAGGCGTTCGTCGGTGGCTTCCTGCTCTTCACCGCGGCCTCGCTGGGCGCGGGCTTCTCCGCAGACGGCACCCAGCTGATTCTCTGGCGGATCCTGCAGGGGATCGGGGGCGCGCTGATCTTCGCCAACGGGCCGGCGCTCGTCACCGACGCCTTTCCCCGCGAGCAGCTCGGCGTCGCGATGGGCACCAACACCATGGTCGCGGCGGTCGGACTCGTGATCGGGCCGGTGCTCGGAGGCGCGCTCGTCGCGATCTCCTGGCACTGGGTCTTCTGGTTCAACGTCCCGCTCGGCCTCGCCGGCGCGCTCTGGGCCTGGCTCGTCCTGCACGAGCTCTCCTCGCGCGATCCGGAGCGAGGCCTGGACCTGCTCGGCACCACGACCTTCGTCGCCGGGCTGACCGGCCTGGTCTACGGGCTCTCGCGCGGCGGCATCTCCGGCTGGGACGACACGCTCGTGATCGGCTCCCTGATCGCGGCCGTCGTGCTGCTGCCGGCCTTCGTCCTGATCGAGAAGCACGCCAAGGCCCCGATGCTCGATCTCACGATCTTCCAGAACCGGATGTTCGCGGCCGCGACCGGCGCCGCCTTCATCAACGGCCTCTCCCGCTTCGCCCTGCTCTTCATCTTCGTCTTCTACTTCCAGGGCGTGATAGGCGACGACCCGATCACCGCCGGGATCAAGCTCACGCCGATGGCGATCGGGATGTTGATCGCCTCGCCGCTGGCCGGCATCTGGGCCGACCGCCACGGCTCCCGCATGCTCGCCGCGCTCGGAATGCTGGTGAGCGCTGTGGCGCTCGGCGGGATGACGACCCTCGGCGCGAGCAGCCCCTACTGGGAGACCGCCCTCTGGCTGGGCCTCGTCGGCATCGGCTCGGGCATGTTCAACTCCCCCAATACCGCCGCGATGATGGCGACCGTGCCGCCAAAGCGCCGCGGCATCGCCTCCGGCGCCCGGACGATGCTCCAGAACACCGGCGCGGTCATCTCGATCGCGTTCGTCCTGGCGATCGTCACGGCCGCCGTGCCGAAGACGGTCCTTTTCAAGATCTTCTCCGGACTCGCCTCCGGGCTCTCCAGCGAGCAGCTCGCCCCCTTCATCCACAACATGCACACGGCCCTCTGGGTGCTGGCGATCACCTCGCTGATCGGCGCCGGCGTCTCCCTGCTGCGGCCGCGACACGAGCCGGTCCGCCAGCCGGGCGTCGATGCCGGGCTCGAGAGGGTGGCGGCATGAGCGAGAAGCGCTACCGGATCGGCGACCTGGCCGAGCTCACCGACACCACGCCCCGGACCATCCGTTACTACGAGGAGATCGGCCTCCTCCCCTCCGCCGAGGACCGTGAGCCCGGCGCCCATAGAGTCTTCGGCGAGGAGGACCTCGAGCGGCTTCGTGAGCTCCTCCGCCTTCGCGAGCTGCTCGGCGTCTCGCTGGAGGAGCTCCGCGACCTCGTCGCGGCGGAGAGCGCCCGTGCCTCCCTGCGCCGCGAGTGGGAGGAGGGGATCGAGGATCCCGTTCGGCAACGCGAGGTGCTGGAGCAGTCCCTCGGCCACATCGACGGCCAGCTCGAGTTGCTGCGCAGCCGCCGCAAGGAGATCGAGAAGCTCACCGGCGAGCTCGAGGCCCGGCGCAGGCGAGTCCGGGACCGGCTGCGCTCGGCGAAGCAGCGCAAGGTCAGCTCGGCAGGCTGACCTCGCCGTCGATCACCGGGACCACGCCCCCGCCGACTCGCGGACGTCCTCCGACCAGCTCGACGTCGAGCACGCTCGGCCGTCCCATCTCCTCGCCCTGGCGAATCCTCACCCGCTCCAGATCCGCCCGCTCGGCCAGGTAGGCCCCGAGCGGGCCCGCTGCGGACCCGGTCGCCGGATCCTCGCCGCC